>JAKFDF010000131.1:0-1591 GCA_036676275.1 Lysobacter sp. | reverse complement strand
CAGGCCACGGAAGCCGAAATCCGCGAACTGCTGGAAGGCAATATCTGCCGCTGCACCGGCTACCAGAACATCGTCAAGGCCGTGCGGCAAGGCGCGGTGGCGATGGCTGCCTGAAGACCTGACGCGGCGGCATGGCCCGTTCACGCCGCCGGGATTTTTGCAACGTTGAAACGCCCCACCCGCGCGGGCCAACGCCACACCAAGTTAGCCATCTTTCCCAGGGAGTACACGACATGGGTGCATCCGACTTCATCAACCTGCCGACGATCGGCACGTCCGTTCGCCGCAAGGAAGACTACCGCTTTCTCACCGGCGGCGGCCAATACACCGATGACATCACGCTGGCCAACCAGAGCTACGCGGTGTTTGTGCGCTCCCCGCATGCGCATGCCCGGATCAACAGCATCAGCACCGCGCAGGCCAAGGCCGCGCCGGGCGTCCTCGGCGTGTTTGTCGGCGAGGACGTCGCGGCGGACAAGATCAACGGCCTGCCCTGCGGCTGGCTGATCACCAGCACTGACGGCACCCCGATGAAGGAGCCGCCGCACCCCATCCTGGCGCAGGGCAAGGTGCGCTATGTCGGCGACCATGTCGCGATGGTGGTGGCCGAGACGCTGGAGCAGGCCAAAAATGCCGCCGAGCTGGTCGAGGTGGACTACGAGGTGCTGAGCGCCGTCGTCAAAGTCACCGATGCCGCCAAGGCGGCGGCCCTGCACGACGCCGCACCCGACAACCACTGCTACAAATGGGCGATAGGCGACAAGGCGCAGGTTGATGCGGCGTTTGCCGGGGCCGCGCATGTGAGCAAAATTGATCTGACCAACAACCGCCTGGTGCCCAACGCGATGGAGCCGCGCGCCGTGATCGGTTCCTACAGCCGGGCGACGGATGAATACACGCTGTACGTGGCCAACCAGAACCCGCACGTCGAGCGCCTGCTGCTCACCGCGTTCGTGATGGGCCTGCCGGAACACAAGGTGCGCGTGATTGCACCCGATGTCGGCGGCGGCTTCGGCTCCAAGATTTACCTGTACGCCGAAGACGTGTGCCTGACCTGGGCGTCGAAAAAACTCAACCGCAACATCAAGTGGACGGCCGACCGCAGCGAAGCCTTTGTCAGCGACGCCCACGGCCGGGACCATTCCAGCCATGCCGAATTGGCGCTCGACAAAGACGGCAGGTTCCTCGCGCTGCGCGTGCACACCGACGCCAACATGGGCGCCTACCTGTCGACCTTTGCACCGGCCATCCCGACCATTCTGTATGCCACGCTGCTGGCCGGCCAGTACACCACGCCGCAGATTTATGTCGAGGTCGACGCCTGGTTCACCAATACGACACCGGTGGACGCCTACCGCGGCGCCGGTCGCCCTGAAGCGACCTACCTGCTGGAACGGCTGGTCACGCGCGCCGGCTGGGAGCTGGGCCTGGCGCAGGATGAAATCCGCCGGCGCAACATGGTGACGCAGTTCCCCTACCAGACGCCGGTGGCACTGCAGTACGACGTGGGCGACTTCCGCGCCTTGCTGGAGCGCGCCAACGAGCTGGCCGACGTGGCCGGTTTTGCCCAGCGCAGGGCGGCGACCGAAGC
>JAKFDF010000130.1:0-1601 GCA_036676275.1 Lysobacter sp. | reverse complement strand
GGAGTAAGTCATGCGTGAACTGATCCGTTTGGTGTCCAGTGCCGGTACCGGCCACTTCTACACCACCGACAAGAACAAGCGCACCACTCCGGACAAAATCGAAATCAAAAAATTCGATCCGGTGGTGCGTAAGCACGTGATCTACAAGGAAGCCAAGATCAAGTAATTGATCCTGCGCCTTGTCGAAAAAGCCCGCCTTCATGGCGGGCTTTTTCTTGCCTGGGATTTAACCCGCTGCGGTGCTGCTCGAAGAGGTGCAGCGGGCGCAGGCTCAGCCGGGGCTCGCGGACGACTGTCTTGGTCGCGCTTCCAGAATTCCGGGAACGCCGCGGATGAACAATCTACTGAGAGGTCATGGCTAACGCTGCGTACCGCCGCGCAGCTGGCGGAATGCCTGCGCCGGCACCGCTGGAACGTCAGCGCCGCGGCGCGCGAGCTGTCGCTGTCGCGGCCGACCGTGTACCGCTGGATGCGCGTCTACCACATAGTGCCGCCGAACGCCCAGGAGTGAGTAAGCCGCCGGCTGGGCTCTGGCTCTTGTAGGGTGCGCCGGGCGCACCATGGTCGTGGAGCCTTGGTGCGCACGGCCTAGGCGGCCCCGCGTACCCTACGGGAAGCTGCTGGGCGGATCTGCGCGGCCCGACCCCTCCTACGGGAGAAGCACCAATCCCGCCGCCTGGAGCTGCTGCCGGTAGCAATCCAGCAGGGCCTCGGTTGCCGGCCAGACGTCCGCGACCCATTCGTCCAGCGCCACATGGCTGGCGACCCGGCAGCGGGTCGCCAGCTCGCAGTGTGCATAGAAGGTGTTGACCACCTCGACCATCGACTGGCGCTGGTCCTCCAGCAGCAGCGCGGCATGCGCAAGGCACACATGGCAGCCGTCGCTCGGCCTCCGGCGCCAGCGCTGGGCGGTGCCGACCAGCTTGCGCCGGTCCAGGGTGACGTTGTAGCGTCCGTCGCAGAAGGCGCCCTCCACCTCGCCCAGGCCAGGATCCAGGCCCAGGCCGCGCAGCCAGGCGCGCAGCGGTTCGCACAGGCGCCGGTAAGCGGTTTCGATGCGTTGCCGTTCGTCATCGCCCCGCGGCAGGGCGTAGACCAGGGCCACGTTGAGCACTGCCGGCGACTGCGGCACCGGCTCGCCGCCGGTGTCGCGCAGGGCCACCGGCCAGCCCTGCTCCGCGCAGGCCACATCGGCACTGGCGAAACCGTCCAGGCGACTGAACCGGCGCGGCATTACCAACGCCGCGTCGAGCGGACGCCAGAACAGCAGCGCGCAGTCGAGCGCGCCGGCGTGCACGCTGTCCAGCAAGCGCCGCTCCGCCTCCAGGCCGGCCTCGACCGGTAATCGCCGTATGGGCTCCATCTCCGCTCGCTTGGTGTCGGGATTCGGTTCAGGTTAGCGCGAAAAAACGTGGTCGTTGGCGCGTGAGGGAGGCGCCCGTCGGTCGCCGAGCCTTGAGGGCGCGGCGCCGGGCTCGCATAGTGGGCCGATGACGCCGATCTCCGTTCAGCCCGGCGGCGCCGAAGCCGCGCTGGCGGGCTTCCATCCCGCGGTCGCGGCCTGGTTCCGCGCCCGCTTCGCCGCGCCCACCGCGGCGCAG
>JAKFDF010000129.1:0-2553 GCA_036676275.1 Lysobacter sp. | reverse complement strand
TCGGCCAGGCGCAGCAGCAGCCGCGAGGCGGGGATGAGCACGTCCAGCATCGTCTTCTCACCCAGGTCGGCTTTGCCGCGGCTCTTGATGGCTTCGACGCCTGCGGCCAGGGCGCGCGCGAAGTGCTTCGCATCCGGCTCGGCCGAGCCTTCCAGCTCCCTGCCCATGGAGATGAAGAAGCTGCCGATCAGCGGCCCCGAGGCGCCGCCGATGGTGCTGAGCAGTTTCATGCCGATGCGGTTGAACGCCTGTGCCGGCGGCAGCGGCACCAGTTCGGGCGTGATCGCGGCGATGGCTTCGCAGCCGCGCCGTACGTTGATGAAGTGGTCGCCGTCGCCGATGGCGCGATCCAGCGATTCGATCTGCTGCTCGTTGGTCAGGATGGCGGCATGTACCGCCTGGGCGGCCGTGATGATGTCTTGAGTGTTCATGGGGTGGGTCTCGTCAGGAATAGGGTCTCAGGCTGCAAGCCGCTTTCCGGCCTGGTCGAACAGCAGGCGCTGGCCAGCCGGAAAACGCAGGCGGATACGGGACTGGGGAGGAGGTGCAACGCTTTGCATCAGGCGGGCGCGCACCTCAACGCCGGCGTGCTCGGCGATGACGTGATGCTTGAGCAGGGAGGACTCGATGACTGTGCACTCGAAGCCATCGTTCTCACCTGCCAGTTCCACGTCCTCGGGCCGAATGCCGACGCTGGCCGCCGCTGCCGGATGCTGGCCGGCAAACCAGCCCGCCGGCAACACGTTGATCGCCGGCGAACCGAGCCGCTGCGCCACCTGCACCGACACAGGCGCCTCGTAGATCTCCTCGGGTGTGCCGATCTGCCGGATGTGTCCGGCTTCCAGGATGGCAATACGGTCGGCCAGCGTCGTGGCTTCCACCTGGTCGTGCGTGACGTAGACCACGGTGGTGCCGCTTTGGCGTTGCAGGCGCTTGAGTTCCACGCGCAGTTCCTCGCGCAGCTTCGCGTCCAGCGAAGACAGTGGCTCGTCCATCAGGTAGACGCGTGGTTCTCGCACCAGGGCGCGGCCGATGGCTACGCGCTGCATCTCACCGCCCGACAGGGCCGTGGCCTTGCGCTGCAGCTTGCTTTCGATGTGCAGCGTGGCGGCGACCCGTTCCACCCGCCGCCGGATTTCGGTCTCGGGAATGCGGCGCAGCGGTGCGCGCAGCGGAAACGCCAGGTTGTCGAACACCGTCAGGTGCGGGTACAGCGAATACTGCTGAAAGACGAAGGCGCAGTCGCGCTGGGCCGGCGCCGCAGTGGTGACGTCTTCGCCGTCCATTCGCACCAGGCCGGTCTCGGGTTGCTCCAGCCCGGCGATGATGCGCAGGGTCGTGGTTTTCCCGGCGCCGCTGGGCCCCAGCAGCACGAAGAACTCGCCGTCGGCGATCTCCAGCTGCAGGTCGGTCAGCGCTGCGATGTGGCCGAAATGTTTGTGGATGCCGTGTAGGGAAATACTAGCCATGGCGCATACTCGGTTGGTGGGCGATAGTGGTGGCGCTGGGCAGCAAGCGTTCAGTGGCCGCGTCGAAAAGCACCACCCGTTGGGTGTCGAAGGCGAGGCCGACCTGCTCTTGCAAGACCGGCCGTACAGACTTGTCGACCAGCACTTTCAGTGGCCCCGCATCGGTTTGCACCTCGGCGACCCAGTGCGAGCCGAAGTACTCGACGTGCTGCACGCGACCACTCAGGCTGCCCTCGCCTGGCGCCCGCAGGCGCACGTGTTCGGGTCGCACGCCCAGCAGTACTGACGGGGAAGGAGCTTCGACCGCGGGCACATCAATAGTTCCTCTCGCCACCCGCACACCGGTGTCGCCGCGGACCACGGGCGCATCGACTTTGAGCAGGTTCATCGGCGGGCGGCCGATGAATCGCGCCACAAACAGACAGGAGGGAAAGCTGTAGATGCCGTGCGGGTCGTCGGCCTGGAGGATCTCGCCCTCGTTCATCACCACGATGTGGTCGGCCAGCGCCATCGCCTCGTTCTGGTCATGGGTAACGAACACGGTGGTGGTCTTCAGCCGGTCGTGCAGCCTGCGCAGTTCCACGCACATCAGTTCCCGGAATTCGGCGTCCAGCGTGCCCAGCGGCTCGTCCATCAGAAAGGCCTTGGGCTGGCGCACGATGGCGCGGCCCAGCGCCACGCGCTGCCGGTCGCCACCGGCCAGGCCGGTGACCCGCGACCCCAGCAGGTGTTCGATACGCAGGATGGCGGCGACTTCATTGACGCGTCGGTTTATCTCGGCGCGCGGCACGCCCTCATTGCGCAGCGGGAACTCCAGGTTGCCGCGCACCCCCATGTGAGGATAGAGCGCGAACAACTGAAACACCATCGCAATATCGCGCTCGCGCGGCCTGAGATATGTAACGTCCTGGTCGTCCAGCGTGATGCTGCCGCCCGTGGGGTACTCCAGGCCGGCGATCATCCGCAGCGTGGTCGTCTTGCCGCAGCCCGAGGGGCCGAGTAGCACGACGAACTTGCCGCTTTCGAGCACCAGCGAGGAGCCGCGCACTGCGGTGAAGTCGGCAAAGCGCTTCTGCAGGTTCTG
>JAKFDF010000128.1:0-2861 GCA_036676275.1 Lysobacter sp. | reverse complement strand
CGCTCGACTTCCTCGATGTACGAGGGCAGGGCGGTGGTGGCGCTTTCGTAGGGGCTGACGGTGCGCGGGTCGCGCGGGGCGGAAGGCGCGGGCGGCGGCGCTGGCGGGGCGGGTGCATGCGCCGCCGCCGGTGCGGCGGGCGCCGCCACGACCGGCAGGCGCAGGTCGTCGGCGTCGATGTGGTCCTCGTCGGCCAGGGCCAGCGCGCGCTCCAGGATGTTCTCCAGTTCGCGCACGTTGCCGGGGAACGGATAGGCCAGCAACGCGGCCAGCGCGTCGTCGCCGAGCGCGGGCGCGCTGCGGTTCTGCTCGCGGCCCAGCCGCGCGAGGATGCTGGCGGCCAGCTGCGGCAGGTCGTCGCGGCGCTCGCGCAGCGGCGGCACGCGTAGCTCGATCACGTTGATGCGGTAGTAGAGGTCGTGGCGGAAGCTGCCGTTGGCGACCAGCGCGGCGAGGTCCTTGTGGGTGGCGCTGAGGATGCGCACGTCCACCGGGATCTCGACCGCGGCGCCGACCGGGCGGATCGACTTCTCCTGGATCGCGCGCAGCAGCTTGACCTGCATCGGCAGCGGCAGCTCGGCGATCTCGTCCAGGAACAGGGTGCCGCCGTCGGCGGCCTGGAACAGCCCGGCCTTGTCGACGTGGGCGCCGGTGAAGCTGCCTTTCTTGTGGCCGAAGAATTCGCTTTCCATCAGCTCGGCCGGGATCGCGCCGCAGTTGACCGGCACGAACGGGCCCTTGGCGCGGCCGCCTTCGGCGTGGATGGTGCGCGCGACCAGCTCCTTGCCCACGCCCGACTCGCCGGTGATGGCGATCGGCGCCTGGCTGCGCGCGACCTTGGCCACGGTGGCGCGCAGCGACTGCATCGCCGGCGAATCGCCGCGCAGGCGGCCGAGGCCGGAGTCGGCGTGGTTCTTCTCGGTGGCTTCGTGGCGGCGCAGGTTGAGGTCGAGCGCGCGCTTGACCAGGCCGCGCAGGACGTTGATGTCGACCGGCTTGTTGACGAAGTCGAAGGCGCCCGCCTTGAGCGCGTCGACCGCGGCCTCGACGTTGCCGTAGGCGGTGATCACGGCGGTCGGGGTGTCGGGGTGGTGGGCGGTGATCTCGGCGACCAGGTCGATGCCGGAGCCGTCGGGCAGGCGCATGTCGGTCAGGCACAGGTCGTAATGGCCCCGCGCCAGCTGCGCGCGCGCCGCGGCCAGGGTGGCGGCGGTGTCGGTGCGCAGGCCCATGCGGCCCAGGGTGAGGACCAGCAACTCGCGGATGTCGTGCTCGTCGTCGACGATCAGTGCACTGGACGGGATGCCGCGGGGTTCACTCATGCGCGCACCTTAGCGGATGCGCGGCGCGGGGGCCAAGTGTGGCCGTTGGGGGTGGGGGCGGCCCCTCATCCGCCTTCGGCACCTTCTCCCCGCAGGCGGGGGGAACGCGAGCCATTGCCCTCGCCCCGTGCAGGTGCGGCATTGCCCTCGCCCCGCGCAGGTGCGGCGTTGCCCTCGCCCCGCGCGGATGCGGCGTTGCCCTCGCCCCGCGCGGATGCGGCGTTGCCCTCGCCCCGCAGAGCGGGGAGAGGGACAGGTTCGCGCAGCGAACCAGGGTGAGGGGTGCGTGGCGCGGTTTCGGATCGCGCGACGGCATGTGGATTCGCGCCGCTCCGCCGGCCCCTCATCCGCCTTCGGCACCTTCTCCCCGCAGGCGGGGAGAAGGCAAGCCATTGCGCTAGCCCCGCGCAGATGCGGTGCAGCCCTCGCCCCGCGCGGATGCGGCGTTGCCCTCACCCCGCGCGGATGCGGCGTTGCCCTCGCCCCGCGCGGATGCGGCGTTGCCCTCGCCCCGCGCGGATGCGGCGTTGCCCTCGCCCCGCGGAGCGGGGAGAGGGACAGGTTCGCGCAGCGAACCAGGGTGAGGGGTGCGTAACACCGCCAGGATCGCCTCAAGCACTTCCCCCGTCCGCGCCAGCGCATCGTCATTCCAGAAGCGCAGGACGCGATAGCCGTTGCGCTCCAGATACGTGTTGCGCAATGCGTCATGGCCGGATTGCAGCAGGTGCTGGCTGCCATCCAGTTCCACGACCAGCCGTGCCTCGGCGCAGGCGAAGTCGGCGTAATAGGGGCCGATGAGATGCTGGCGGCGGAACCTGAAGCCTCCCAGGCGGCGGTTGCGCAGGGATTCCCAGAGATGGCGCTCTGCTTCGGTCTGGTCGCGGCGCAGTTGGCGTTCGCGCGAGTGGTCCTGCTTGCCGCGCATGGCGTGCTGGCTGGTGGCGATGCAGCGAGGGTCCGGAATGCGGGCGGTGGCGGGTATCGGGGATGGCGGTGGGGATGCGTAGGAAAAGCGGCCCCTCATCCGCCTTCGGCACCTTCTCCCCGCAAGCGGGGAGAAGGAACGGCCTTGCCTCAAGCGAAGAGAAGGAGCGGCCTGGCTCCATCCGCAAGCGGGGAGAAGGAACGGCTTGGCCCCATCAGCAAGTGGGGGAAGGACCGGCGTTGCCCTCGCCCCGCGGAGCGGGGAGAGGGACAGGTTCGCGCAGCGAACCAGGGTGAGGGGTGCGTGGCGCGGTTTCGGAGCGCACGACGGCATGTGGATTTGTGCGCTCCGCCGGCCCCTCATCCGCCTTCGGCACCTTCTCCCCGCAGGCGGGGAGAAGGAACGGCCTAGTCCCATCCGCAAGCGGGGAGAAGGAACGGCCTAGTCCCATCCGCAAGCGGGGAGAAGGAACGGCCTAGTCCCATCCGCAGGCGGGGAGAAGGAACGGCCTAGTCCCATCCGCAAGCGGGGAGAAGGAACGGCCTAGTCCCATCCGCAAGCGGGGAGAAGGAACGGCCTAGTCCCATCCGCAAGCGGGGAGAAGGAACGGCCTA
>JAKFDF010000127.1:0-1570 GCA_036676275.1 Lysobacter sp. | reverse complement strand
CCAGTTGCCGTACCGGCTCGCCGTTGATCATCACCAGGCGGCCGGGTACCACCGGATAGAGCGGTGCGGGATGGGCGGACAGTTGCGCCAGGCGGGCGGCGAAGGCGTCTTTCTCGGCCGGCAGTACGTTCAGCGCGAAATGGTTGGGGGCCTGTTCAGGCAACTGTTGCTGCCAGGTGTCGAGCAATTCGCCACGCAGCAAGGCGATCAGCGCCATGGCCAGGAGGATCAGACCGAATGCCAGGGATTGTCCGGCCGCCGCCAAGGGATGGCGCAACAGTTGGCCCAGCCCCAGGCGCCAGGGCAACCCGGCGCGCGCCAGCAGGCGGCGCAGACCCCGCAGGCCGAACAGCAGCAGGCCGCCGAGCAGCAGGGCGGCGAGCAGGCCGCCGCCGAGCAGGGCGAAGGTCAGCGGCAGGTCCAGGCTCAGCCGCCACATGATCACGCCGAGCGCCAATAGTGCGGCGCCGTATACCAGCCAGTAACTGGCCGGCAGCGGCAGCAGGTCGCGGCGCAGCACCCGCAGTGGCGGCACGCGGCCGAGGGCAGCCAGCGGCGGCAGGGCGAAACCGGCAAGGGCAACCAGGCCGGTGGCGATGCCGGCCAGCGCCGGCCACAGATCGCCCGGCGGAATCTCGGCGGGGAGCAGGCCCCTCAATAGATAGAACAGGGCATATTGTCCGAGCCAGCCGAGCAGGGCGCCGGCCAGGCTGGCGCCGCCACCCAGGATCGCCAGTTGCAGGGCGAACAGGCTCAGCGCCTGCCGGCGCGATAGGCCGAGGCAGCGCAGCAGGGCGCTGGCATCGAAACGCCGGGCAGCGAAGCGCGCGGCGGACAGGGCCACGGCGACACCGGCGAGCAGTACCGCCGCCAGGCTGGCGAGATTCAGGTAGCGTTCGGCGCGGCCCAGGGCGCTACCGATTTGCCGGTTGCTGTCGCGGGCCCCCTCGAAGCGTTGGTTGGCCGCCAGGCTCTGGCCGACCGCCTGCCGGTAAGCCGCCAAGGCCTCGGGCGGGCCGCGCCAGAGTTCGCGGTATCTGACCCGGCTGCCTGGTTGCACCACGCCGGTCGCGGGCAGATCGTCCAGGTGCATCAGCACGTGCGGGGTCAGGCTGTAAAAGTCGCCGGCTTCATCCGGCAGGTAGGTCAGCACGCGGCTCAGGCGCAGGGTTTTCGAGCCGATCTCGATACCGTCCCCAACCTGCAGGTCCAGCGCGGCGAACAGGCGCACCTCGGCCCAGGCCTCGCCGGGCTGCGGGCCGGGGCCCGGTTGTTCGGCGGCATAGGGCGCGGCGGCGCTTTTAAGCTGTCCGCGCAACGGATAAGCACTGTCGGCGGCCTTGACGCTGACCAACTGGATGCCGGCATCGCCAGCGACCACGCTGGAGAATTCGACCAGCTGCGCATGATCCAGGCCGAGCTGTTCACCGCTGCCGATCTGCTGCGCGGTGGCGGGCGAACTGCCGCTGAGCAGCAGGTCGGCGCCGAGGAATTCGCTGGCGCGCAGCAGCATGCCGTCGTTCAACCGCGAACTGAAATAGCCAATCGCGGTGCTGGCCGAGACTGCCAC
>JAKFDF010000126.1:0-14783 GCA_036676275.1 Lysobacter sp. | reverse complement strand
GCGTTGTGGCCGCCCTGGAAGCGCACGACCGCGCCGATGTCCTGCGTCAGCAGGTCGACGATCTTGCCCTTGCCTTCATCGCCCCACTGGGCACCGAGAACGACGACCGACTGACCCATGGCACATGACTCCTGCTGCGTGTAGGAGCGGCGCAAGCCGCGAGCTCTTCCGCATTGCCCGCCCGCCGGGGAAACGCCCGCGGCTTGCGCCGCTCCTACGGGGACAGACACGGAAAAAGCCGGCGGGGCGGTCCCCAACCGGCTTTTGCGCATTATCCGGGTTTTGTGGCGGCGGGGCCAGTCGCGTCGGTTCCGCGCCTGCGGGAGCGGCCAAACGGGCACCGGCCGGCGCAGCCGGCATTCGCGTCTTGCCCCCTTCCTTGTAGGAGCGGCTTATAGCCGCGAGCTCTTCGGCATTGCCTGCCCCCGGGGAAAAGCTCGCGGCTATAAGCCGCTCCTACAGGAAGCCGCGGGGTCAGATGCCGCGGACGAAATACAGCGCCAGCAGGCCCGCCGCCACGACCAGGCCGCCGACCGCGCGGACGCGGCGGTCGGGCAATGCGAGCAGCTGTTCGGCGGCGCGTTTCCAGGCGGCCGGGGCCGCGAACAGGAACAGGCCTTCCAGCACCGCGACCAGGCACAGCGCCGACCACAGGTCGTTCATGGCCGGGCCGGGAGCATCTGGACACCCCCCCTCTGTCGTCCAGGGCGTAGCGAAGGACCTGCTTGGCCAGGGCAATGAAGCAGATCCCTTGCTGTGCTCGGGATGACAGTCTGCTTGTTCAACCCTTCGGCCAAGCGTCAGCGGTCGCTGCGCATGTATTGCAGGAACGGATCGTCGCGATCCAGCACGATCACCGCGTTGCCGTCGGCGAACGACTTGCGGTACGCCTCCAGGCTGCGATGGAAGGCGTAGAACGCCGGATCGCGTTCGTAGGCCTGGGCGTAGATGCGCGCGGCCTCGGCATCGCCCTCGCCGCGCAGCTTCTGCGCGTCGCGCTCGGCCTCGGCGGCGATCACCGCCTGCTCGCGGTCGGCCTCGGAACGGATCTTCTGCGATTCCTCGTCGCCTTCGGCGCGCAGCTTGCTGGCGACCTGCTGGCGTTGCGCGCTCATCCGCCGGTACACGTCGCGGATCACGTCGCCGCCTTCGGGCAGGTCGATGCGCTTGATCCGCAGGTCGTCGATCCGGACCCCGAGGTTGGCGGCGCCGCGGTTGATCGACGCCAGCTGCGCGTCGACGATCGCCGAGCGGTCGCCGGAGACCGCCTGCTTGAGCGTGCGCGCATTGATCTCGTTGCGCAGCGCGTCCTTGATGATCGGCGCCAGCCGTTGCACCGCGACCGATTCGTCGCCGCCGGTGGCGCGATAGAACGCGCGCACGTCGTTGATGTAGCCGATGGCGAAGAAGTCGACGCTGACGTCCTTCTTCTCCGAGGTCAGGTAGCGCTCGGGCTCGGCTTCGAGCACCTGCAGGCGGCGGTCGAAGATGCGCACGGTTTCGACCAGCGGCACCTTGAAGTGCAGGCCGGGGCCGATGTCGGTCCGCGCCAGGCGGCCGAGGTTGAGGACGATCGCGGTATGGCCTTCGTTGACCACGTAGACCGAGCCCATCAGCGCCAGCAGCGCGGCGACCACCACGGGAACCCAGACGGAGAACTTCATGGCGTCGACTCCTCGCGGCTGTTCGGGCGGGGACTGCGCGCGGGGCGCTCGTTGCCGGTGCCGGCATCCACCGCCGGAGCGACGATGTCGGCCGGCAACAGCGGCGGTGCGGTGGGCGCCGCCGCGCCCGCGGGCATCGGCACGTAGATCAACTGCCTGCCGTCGCCGCCGACCACCTTGCGGTTTTCCGACAGCACCTGCTGCACCGTTTCCAGCCACAGCCGCTTGCGGGTGACTTCGGGCGCGGCCTGGTACTGGTCCAGCAGCAGCGAGAAGCGGGTGCTGTCGCCGGTGGCGCGGGCGATCACCGCGGCCCGGTAACCCTCGGCGACGGTGCGCACGCGCGCGGCCTGGCCGCGGGCCTCGGGCACGATCTTGGCGGCGTAGGCCTCGGCCTCGCTGGTCAGGCGGTCCTTGTCCTGCTGCGCGCTGTTGACGTCGTCGAAGGCCGGCTTGACCTCTTCGGGCGGGCGCGCGTTGGGCAGGTTCAGTTCGGTCACCGCCAAGCCGGTCCGGTAGGCCTTCAGCGCGGCCTCGAGCCGCTGCTTGGCCGAGACCGAAAGCGCGGCGCGGGCGCTGAGCACGGTGTCCAGGTCGGAGCGGCCGACCTGTTCGCGCACCGCGCTCAGGGTGGCCTGCTGCAGCATCTGGTCGGCGTCGCGGGTGCCGAACAGGTACAGCTCCGGGTCGGCGACCCGGTACTGCACGTTGACCTCGACGCTGACGATGTTCTCGTCGCTGGTCAGCACCGGCAAGGTGTCGCTGAAGGTCTTGATCTGGGTCGCGTTGACCTTGAACACGCGCTCCACCGGCCACGGCCACTTGAAATGCGGGCCGGGCTGCATCACCCGCGCCATCTGCCCGAAGCGCAGCACCACGCCGCGCTGCTGCTCGGCCACCAGGACGAAGCAATTCAGGGCCAGCCACAGCACCAGCGCGATCGCGACCCAGCGGCCGGCGCCCGCGCCTCCACCCAACAGCCCACGCAGCGGCTCGAGCAGGCGCTCGAGCGGATTGCCGCCATTGCCGCGCTGACGCGGGTTGCGGCCGTCCTTGCCGGACCCGCCGGGAATGTTCCAGGCCATGCCTGCTCCGTGATTGAGGCGAGGGATCGGGCCTCGTGCCCTGTGCTACGCGCGGCCCGTCCGTGGTCGCGATTGCAGCGTGTTGGTGGATTGCCGGCTGATTCTAGGGATTCCGCGAACAACTGTCATTTCGAGGGTGGCGGTGAATCCATGTTGCCGGCGACCGCGGATTCCCCATTGCGTGTGGAATGGAATGCCGACTTGGCGGGCTTTCCCGCGGGAAGTCCGGAGACGACCCGGCATCCGGCTTGTCCGGATCCCCCGCCTAGGGTGGGCCGTCGCTCTCGAGCAGGAGCGCCTGCAGCGGCGATCCGTCGACGTGCGCGGCGATGCGCATGGCGTCGGCGTGCGCCAGGTCCAGGCTGAGCCGCCAGCCGTGTTCGTCCTGGGTTTCGGCGCGCACCGCGCCCAGTTCGTGCAGGCGCGCGCGCAGGCGACCGGCGCCGGGCGGCAGCTGCAATTCGCCATTGATGCGGCGCAGGCCGAGGCGCTGGCCCAGGGCGACGCGCAGCAGGTCCAGGCCGAGGCCGTCGCGCGCGGAAATCCAGACGCGCTCGCGCACGCCGTGGTCGGGCACGCCGCCGGGCAGGTCGTGGCGCGCCCGGGCGCCTTCGCCGCTGCTGCTGTCGAGCTTGTCGATCTTGTTGTAGACCAGCAGCTGCGGGATCTCGCCGGCGCCGATCTCCGCCAGCACCGCGTCGACCTGGGCGATGCGCTCGTCGCGCAAGGGATCGGCGGCATCGATCACGTGCAGCAGCAGGTCGGCCTCGCGCGCCTCGCTCAGGGTCGAGCGGAACGCGGCGACCAGTTCGTGCGGCAGGTCGCGGACGAAACCGACGGTGTCGGCCAGCACGACACTGCCGGTGGGCAATGCGATCCGCCGCACGGTCGGATCCAGGGTGGCAAACAGGCGGTCGTCGGCGTAGGCGTCGGCGCCGGTGAGCGCGTTGAACAGGGTCGACTTGCCGGCGTTGGTGTAGCCGACCAGGGCGACGCGCGGCAGTTCGCTGCGCACGCGGGCGCGGCGCATCTGGGTGCGCTGCACCTCGACCTTGTCGAGCCGCTTCTGCAGTTGTTCGACGCGCTTCTGCAGCAGGCGGCGGTCGGTTTCCAGCTGGGTCTCGCCGGGACCGCGCAGGCCGATCGAACCGCCGCGCTGGCGTTCCAGGTGGGTCCAGCCGCGCACCAGGCGCGTGGCCATGTGCCTGAGCTGCGCCAGTTCGACCTGCAGCTTGCCTTCGGCGCTGCGCGCGCGCTGCGAGAAGATGTCCAGGATCAGGCCGGTGCGGTCGACGACGCGGCGCTCGAGGGCTTTTTCCAGGTTGCGCTCCTGGCCCGGCGACAGCGCATGGTTGACCAGCACCAGGTCGGCGCCGGTGGCGTCGCAGGCGGCCTTCACTTCCTCGAGCTTGCCGCTGCCGATCAGGGTCGAGGGGTTGGGGCGGTCGATGCGCGCGTTGAGCAGCGCGGCAACGCTGGCGCCGGCCGAGCGCGCCAGTTCGGCGAACTCCTCCACGGCGCCTTCGTCCGGCGGTCCGCCGGCATGGGGCTGGATCAGCAGCGCGTTTTCGCCCTTGCGGGAACGTTCGAACAAGGGCGTGGGTCTCCGCTGCGGCCTGGCTTCCCTAGATGCGGCGCCACGGCCCGGGAATCAAGGCCCTGCTCCCGGCTGTCCCTGTCGGCGTGCCCGGCGGCTGGCGTGGCAGGCGGCTATTCGGCCTCGTCCCCGCCGCGGGCCTCATCGTCCGCCTCGTCCGCGGACGCGGGACCGGTCGGGCCCACGCGCACGTTGCGCGCCGGCACCACGGTCGAGATCGCGTGCTTGTAGACCATCTGGCTGACGGTATTGCGCAGCAGCACCACGAACTGGTCGAAGGATTCGACCGTGCCCTGCAGCTTGATGCCGTTGACCAGGTAGATCGAGACCGGCACGCGCTCGCGCCGTAGTGCGTTCAGGAACGGGTCCTGCAAGGATTGCCCCTTGGACATGGTGTTTCCCCGATGTTTTCTCTTTGTTATTCCGGCCCGGTCTTGTGCCGGGGCCGCATCGCCCGACCCACTCCCCGTGGCGGCAACGCCTCGATGGTAACGCATGCCCCGCGGCATTGGTGCGAACCGCGTCCCGTTCAGGAACCGCGAGACCCCGGTTCCTGCAGGAGCGGCTTATAGCCGCGAGCTTTTTTGCGGATGCATTGCGGGCGGGCAAAACATCGGGGCCACAAGCAGCTCCTACAGCGGAGCCGGGCCGGGGGTCTCGAGGAACATGCCCAGCGCCTGTTCCAGGCCCGTCCGTTCCGCCTGGGGATCGAACCAGCGCGCGCCAAGCTCGCCGCGCAACCAGGTGAGCTGGCGCTTGGCCAATTGCCTGGTGGCGAAGATCGCGCGGTCGCGGAATTCGCCTGTGCCGGTGGCGCCGTCGAGGTGTTCCCATGCCTGCCGGTAACCCACCGCGCGGATCGCCGGCAGCTGCAGCGGCGCCGGGTGCGATTGCAGTCGTGGCAGCGCGCGCAGGGCACGGACTTCGTCGAGGAAGCCCTGCGCCAGCATGGCGTCGAAACGCCGCTGGATCCGCGCGTGTAGTTCGCTGCGGTCGCGCGGCGCCAGCACCAGCGGCAGCACCCGCAACGGCAGGCGCGTGCTGGCGGCCTCGCGCTGCCAGTCGCTGATCGGGCGACCGGACAGCCGATGCACCTCCAGCGCGCGCTGGATGCGTTGCGCGTCGGTGGCGTGGATGCGCGCGGCTGCGGTCGGGTCGACCGTCGCCAGTTCGGCGTGCAGTGCCGCCCAGCCGCGCGCTTCCGCCTCTTGCGCGATCCGTGCGCGCAACGCCGGGTCGGATGCCGGCATCGCCGCCAATCCATGCAACAGCGCGCGGAAGTACAGGCCGGTGCCGCCGGCCAGGATCGGCAGCCGGCCCCGCGCGACGATCGAATCAATGGCGGCACGCGCGTCCCGGGCGAACTCCGCCGCCGAATACGCCTGCCACGGATCGCGCAGGTCGAGCAGGTGGTGGGGCACGCGGGCGCGCTCGCCGGCCGTGGGCTTGGCCGCGCCGATGTCGAGGCCGCGATACACCAGCGCCGAGTCCACGCTGACGATCTCGCCCCCCAGTCGCTCCGCCCATTCCAGCGCGAGTGCGCTCTTGCCCGACGCGGTCGGACCCATCAAGGCGATGGCAAGCGGGCGGGTGTCGACCATGGCCCGGGCGATCTCGAACCTATTTCCTGCCATCCGCGCTCACCGATGGACCCGGATCGAACAAGCAGCAGCGACGAAGGCGGATTACTCGCCGACGGACGCACCAACGAATGATTTCAATACCCATGCTCGCGCAACTCGGCGCGCACCGCATCGTGCGTGGCCTGCACTTCCGCCGGCGGCGCGCGATCCAGCAGGCTGGCGACTAGGATCGCCAGCGACGCGGCGATGAAGCCCGGCACGATCTCGTACAGGGCGCTGCCGGTGTGCTTCCAAGCGATCACCGTGGCCGCGCCGGCCAGCATCCCGGCCAATGCGCCGTTGCGGGTCATCCGCTTCCACGACAGCGAGATCAGCACCACCGGCCCGAACGCGGCGCCGAAACCGGCCCAGGCGTAACTGACCAGGCCGAGCACGCGGCTGCCGGGGTCGCGGGCGATGAAGATCGCCAGCAGCGCCACCGCCAGCACCATCGCGCGACCGAACCAGACCAGTTCGCGCTGGCTCGCGCGCGGATGCAGGAAGCCGCGGTAGAAGTCTTCGGTAAGCGCGCTGGAGCACACCAGCAGCTGGCACGACAGCGTGCTCATGATCGCCGCCAGGATCGCCGACAGCAGCACGCCAGCGACCCATGGGTTGAACAACGCCTGCGCCAGCGCGATGAACACGCGCTCGGGATTGGCGCGCACCATGTCCGCGCCCTGCCCCGGGTGCGCGGCGAAATAGGCGATGCCGAACCAGCCCACGGTCACCGCGCCGAGCAGGCACAGGATCATCCAGGCCATGCCGATGCGGCGCGCCTTCGGGATCGTCTGCAGGTCGTCGGCGGCCATGAACCGCGCCAGGATGTGCGGCTGGCCGAAATAGCCCAATCCCCAGGCCAGCGCCGAGACCACCGCGATCGCGCCGCCGGCGCCGATCCACCGCAGCCGCGCCGGGTCGACCTGTTCGATCAGCACCCGCGTCTCGTGCAGGCCGCCGTTGCCCGCCAGCACCACCATCGGCGTCAGCAGCAGCGCGAAGATCATCAGCGTCGCCTGCACGGTGTCGGTCCAGCTGACCGCGAGGAAACCGCCGACCAGCGTGTACAGGATCGTCGCCGCCGCGCCCCACCACAGCGCCTGCGCGTACGGCAGCCCGAACACGCTCTCGAACAGGCGCGCGCCGGCCACGATCCCGCTGGCGCAGTACACCGCGAAGAACACCAGGATCACCAGCGCCGACAGGATCCGCAGCAGCTTGCTGTGGTCGGCGAAGCGATGGGTGAAATAGTCCGGCAGGGTCAGCGCGTTGCGCGTGCGCTCGGTATATACCCGCAGCGGCCCGGCGACGAAGCGCCAGTTGCACCACGCACCGACCACCAGCCCGATCGCGATCCAGGCTTCCGAGAGGCCGCTGGCATACAGCGCGCCCGGCAGCCCCAGCAGCAGCCAGCCACTCATGTCCGAGGCCCCGGCCGACAGCGCGGTGACGTAGCTGCCGAGCGAACGCCCGCCGAGGATGTAGTCGTCGAAGCTGCGCGTGGAGCGCCACGCGACGAAGCCGATCCCGACCATCAGCAGCAGGTAGGCGGCGAAGGTGGCGAGCAGCGGCGTGCTGGCGGTCATGCGGCGGTTCCCCGGCCCGGACGCGAGCCGCTCCGGCAAGCTTAGCCTGTGCCCGGCGGCGCGCGTATGCTGCGTCGGTCGAACCGCGGAGTTCCGCGATGACCCTGTTCCCGCATCCCGGTGGTTGCCATTGCGGCGCCCTGCGCTGGCATTTCGATACCGGCCAGGCGCTGGCGGCATTCACGCCGCGCGCGTGCGACTGCGATTACTGCACGCGGCACGGCGCCGCGTGGGTGTCCGATCCGGCGGGGCGATTGCGGATCCGCGCCGGGACCGGAAAGCTGCAACGCTACCGGCAAGGCTCCGGCCAGGCCGAATTCCTGTCGTGCCGCGACTGCGGCGTGCTGGTGGCGGTGGTCATGCACGACAGCGACGGGCGCCTGCTGGGCGCCGCCAACCGCAATGCCTTCGACGAGCGCGCCGATTTCGGCGAACAGGCGGTGGTATCGCCGCAACAGCTCGCCGCCGAGGCCAAGCTGGCGCGCTGGGCCCGGCTGTGGATGCCGGTGGAGCTGGCCGCCGGCAATTGAACGGCCCGCCGGGAACCGGGCCCGACGCCCGGCCCCCGGGATTACCGCATCAGAACTCCTTGGACACGCGCACGCCGATGGTCCGCGGCGGGGTGCTGACGATGTACGGCTGGTAGCCGCAGGTCAGGGTCGCGCACTCGGCGAACTTGCTCAGCTCCGTGCGCTTGTCGAACACGTTCTTGACGAACAGGTCGAAGTTCCAGTCGGCGCGCGCGAACCCGGCCGAGAAGTCGAACAGGGTGTAGGCGTCGAGATCGCCCAGCAACGCGTTCTCGGCGTCGCGCAGGTCGGCACGGCGGCTGCCCTGGTGGAACAGCGCGCCCTGCACGTAGGCCTCGTTGTCGCCGACATCCCAGCTGTAGCGTCCGGTGAGGTTGCCCTTGAACCTGGCGGTGATCGGCAGGCGCGTGCCCTTGGCGGCCTGCGGCCCGTCGACCGGGTCGCCGGTCGCCGGGTTGATGGTGCCCGGCGGGCACGTGCTGGTGGGGTTGCCGTCGGCACCGTTGAATCCGCAGTAGTCCTCCATCAGCTTGGCGTCGTACCAGGCGAAGCCGCCCGACAGCAGGAAGTTGTAGCTGGCCTGCCATTGCAGTTCGAGCTCGGCGCCCTCGATCCGCGCCTTGTTGGCGTTGCGGATCTCGGTGAGGCCGTTGAGGCCGAGATAGGAGAACTGGAAGTCCTCCCAGTCCTCGCGGAACACCGCGCCGTTGAAGATGATGCGGTGGTCCAGCCACGCGGTCTTCCAGCCGGCCTCGTAGTTGGTGAGGAAGTCCGAGGTGTACGGCGGAATCGTGCCGCGGCGGTTGATGCCGCCCGGGCGGTAGCCTTCCGACCAGGTGGCGTACAGCATCTTGTCGTCGTCGATCTTCCAGCTCAGGTTGAAGCGGCCGATCGAATCGCTCTCCTTGACCCGCTTGTCCAGGTTGACGCAGGGCGCGCCGAGGAACTGCTGGTCGACGGTGCAGATGACCACGCCCGAGGAGCTGCTCCAGCCCCAGTCGCCGTAGCCGAAGAAGCCGTACAGGCTGTTGTCGGCGCGGAAGAAGCGCATGCCGCCGGTGGCGGTCAGGCGCGGGGTGATGTCGAACGAGACCTCGCCGAACACCGCCTTGTCGCGGTCCACGCGCTGCTGCGCGGTCAGCCAGATGGTATCCGCCCAGCCCGGCACTTCCTGCACCGCCGACAGGCCGTCGACCTTGTAGTCCTGCAGGATGTCGTGCGATTGCCGCTGCCAGAACAGGCCGCCGACCACGCGCACCCGCTTGTCCGCGGGCGATGCCAGGCGCAGTTCGTGGCTGTCGGTGCGGTAGCCGTCGGTGGCGAAGATGTGCTGCGAGGGATTGATGTAGGTGGCCGGGTCGCAGCTGAACGACACCGGGTCGAAATCCGTGCACATGTAGGCGCCGTAGCCGGCCAGCGTGTCGTACCAGAAGCCGTAGTCGGTGTAATCGGCCGCCGAATCGACGTCGCGCTTGAGGTGGGCGTAGGTGTAGGTGAGGTCGAAGTTGCCGATCTTGCCCTGCACCGTGAGCGCGGCCTGGTACCACTTGTCCTTGGAGAACTCCGGGTAGCCGTGCATCACCTTGAACTCGCCCACGCTGGGGTCGTAGCCGGTACTGCCGTGCGCGTCCTGGTGCTGGCCCATGATCGCCGGGGTGATGGTCCAGTCGTCGTTGAGGTCGATCCGCAGCGCCGCGCGCGCGCCGACGGTGTCGGCGTCGTTGTAGTCGTCCTCGACGAAGCCGGTGTTGTCGGCGACGATCCCCGACGTCGGGAAGGTGATGTTGCTGCGCACGTTGTCGACGTAACCGGCATCGTGCTTCTGCCAACCCACCAGGCGCAGCGCCGTGCGGTCGTTCACCGGCAGGTTGACCATGCCTTCGAGCACGTGGCCGACGCCGCCGCCGTTGACGACGTTGATCTCCGCGGCGGCACTGGCGGCGAAGCCGCCGGGATCGGGCTTGTTGGTGATGATGCGCAAGGTGCCGGCCTGGGAGCTGGCGCCGTACAGCGTGCCCTGCGGGCCGGCAAGCGCCTCGACCCGGGCGATGTCGTACATGTGGATGTCGAGCGCGCCGGTGATGGTGGTGATCGGCTGCTCGTCCAGGTACACGCCGACGCTCGGGCGGGATCCGGAATGGTTGCCGTCGCCGCCACTGGCCACGCCGCGCATGTACACCTGCGCGAAGCCGGGGCCGGAGAACACGCCGCCGCCCGCGGTGCCGAACGAGAGGCTCGGGATCAACTTGGCGTAGTCGTTGAACGAGGCCACGTCGTGCTGCTCGAGCTGCTGCTCGCCGATCGCCTGGATGCTGATCGGCACCTCCTGCAGGTTTTCCTCGCGCTTCTGCGCGGTCACCGTGACCGTGCCGAGCGTGCGTGGCTGGTCCTTCTGCGCCGCGGGCGTCGCGGCCTGGTCGTTGCCCTGGGCGTCCTGGGCGCCCGGCGCGTCCTGCGCGTCCTGCGCGAACGCCATCGACTGCACCCCCATGCAGATCGCGACGGCGAGCGGCAGGCGCGCGAGCGACGACGCGCGCGACCCGGTTTTCCTCGAACCCATCCCCTTCGAAATCCGCATCTCCCCTTCCTCCCGTTGGTGAATCAAGGTGAATCGACCGATTCGGGTGCCGCCGGCCAGGCGTCGAGCACGGGGCCCAATGCCGCCTTCAACGGTCCCAGCCATGGTTCGAAATGCGTCCAGTGGTCGACGCCGGCGCGATAGATCGGCTGGCGCACCTGTTCGGAACTGGCCGTGCGCACCGGGCGATCGTTCTCGAAGAAGCGCAGGCAGCGGGGCTCGAAAGGCAGGCCGCAGTAGTCCAGCAACCGCCGCACTTCCGCTTCGGTATCGTCGACCAGGGCTTCGTAGGCAACGCGGTGGATGCGCCCGGGCAGGACCCGGTCGAAGTGCGCCATCAACCCGACGTAGTCGCGGTAGTAGCGACCGATGTCCTCGAGGCTGTAGCTGAAGTCCTGGCCGCGCGCGAAATGCTGCTTGAACAGCGAGAACCCGCAGGCCAGCGGGTGCCGCCGCACGTCGATGATCCTGGCGTTGGGCAACGCCAGCTGGACCAGGCCGATGTGCGCGAAGTTGTTCGGCATCTTGTCGATAAAGAACGGCGCGCCGGACTTGCGCTGGATCCGGGTGCGTTCGAGGTAGCGCTCGCCGAGCCCGCGCACGGCATCGGCGTCGAGGCCGGCCAGCACCTCGTGGTAGCGGGCCGGGCCATCGTCGGCCCCCTGCTGGCGCAGCGCCCGGGTCAGCGAAATGATCTCGGGCAGCTCCATCGTGCCCTCGACCAGCGGGTGGCTGGACAGGATCTGCTCGACCAGGGTCGAGCCGGCGCGGGGCATGCCGACGATGAAGATCGGGTCCCCAGCGGCAACGCCGTACCCGGCCCGCGCCTGGAAGAATCCGGGCGTGTAGATCTCCGCGGCACGCCGCAGGCGCTCGCTGGTGGTGTCGGCCGAGTACGGCACCCGCGCCAGCCTCAGCGCGTTGCCGCGGGAATAATGCGCGAAGGACCCGGCGTACTCGCCGCGATCCTCGAGCGCCTTGCCCAGCGCGAAATCCAGGTGCAAGCGGTGCTCGTCCCCGAGGTCGGCGCGTTGCAGCTGCGCCCGCATCGCGGCGATGTCGGCATCGTCGAAACGGAAGGTCTTGAGGTTGGCCAGGCTCCACCAGGCATCGCCGAAGCCAGGGTCGAGCTCGATGCAGCGGCGATAGGCGGCGATCGCGCGTTCGCCCAGGCCCGCGGTTTTCAGCGCATGACCCTGGCTGAGCCAGACCCGGGCCTGGCCGGGATGCTCGGCAAGCAGATCTTCGTACAACTCGATCGCTTCGCCGAAGTCGCCGGTGCGGCACAGCACCACCGCCCGGAGGTTGCGATAGCCGGGATTGCCGGGGTCCTCGGCCAGCAGCCGCTCGACCTGGGCCAGCGCTTCCTGCGGGCGATTGCCGCGGTGCAGGACCATGGCGTAGTTCTGGCGCGCCGCATGGAAGCCAGGCGCCAGTTCCAGGCAACGCTCGAGCAGGTGGGCGGCGTCCTCGTAGCGCCCGATCCGCGCCGCGACCTCGGCCAGCATCCGGATCGCGGCGACATCGGTGGGCGAACGCCGCAGCCGGTCGCGCAACAGCGCTTCGGCATGGGGAATGTCGTCGTCGACGAGGGCGCGGCCGGCCTCGAGCAGGATCGGGTCGGCCACCGCGTGGCGAAGGACTCCCTCCACGCTGGCCTTCGACTCGGCGGACACCTGACCCATGCGGCTCCCCAGCTGCTCGCCGGAGCGTACGACCGCCGGGGTGGCACCGCAAGCCGGGGCTGTTATTCGTCGTCCGGCCAGCGGATCGCCGGTGCGGCGGGCCTGGCCCCGGGCATCGGCACCGCGGCCACGGCGTTCCAGACCTTGAGCGCATCGGCGGTCGCGGCAACGTCGTGGACACGCAGCAGCATCGCCCCGCGCTGCGCGGCGATCAGGTGCGCGGCGACCGATCCGTGCACGCGCTGGCGCGGATCGTCGCGGCCGGTGAGTTCGCCGATGGTCTTCTTGCGCGACAGTCCGGCGAGGATCGGGACGCCGAGCTCCCGGAAGCGCTCGAGCTGCGCCAGCAGCAGCAGGTTGTGTTCCCGGGTCTTGCCGAAGCCGAAACCCGGGTCGGCCACGATGTTCTTCTTGGCGATCCCGGCCATCTCCGCGGCGAAGATGCGCTCGGCCAGGAAGCGGTGCACGTCCGCGACCACGTCGTCGTAGCGGGGCGCGCCCTGCATCGAATGCGGCTCGCCGAGCATGTGCATCAGCACCACCGGCACGCCGAGTGATGCGGCGGCCTCGAGCGCGCCATCGCGGCGCAGGGCATGGACGTCGTTGATCATGCCGGCGCCGGCGGCGACGGCTGCGCGCATCACCTCCGGCTTGGAGGTGTCGATGCTGATCGGCAACGCGGTTTGCAGCGCCAGCGCTTCGACCACCGGGATCACCCGGCGCAGTTCTTCCTCCAGCGATACCGCGTCGGCGCCCGGGCGCGTGGATTCGCCGCCGATGTCGAGCGCGTCGGCACCCTCCTCCGCGAGCTTGAGTCCATGGGCTATCGCGGCGTCGGCGGTCGCGTGCTCGCCGCCGTCGGAGAACGAATCCGGGGTGACGTTGACGATGCCGATCACGCGCGGCCGGTCCAGCCGCAGCGCACGGCCGTTGCAGTCGAGGCTGGCGACGATGTCGAACATCAGCGGCGGCGCCTGCGCCAGCCGGATCCGGAAACCAGGCCGAGCCGCAGGCGCATCTCGCCGGTGGCCGATCCCATGGCCGTAGCACCCATGCCGGTCGCAAGCGGAAGCCACGCGCTGGTGTTGCAGGTGTATGGCTGCATCGTTTTCCTCCGGCCCGGCGCGATTGTGCGCCATTGCGCCGCAGGCCCCAAACAGCGGCCTCGAGCAAAAGGGACGGCCGTGGCCGTCCCTTGTGGCACCGCGCGTGCCCGGGTCAGGTCTGCGCGGCCGGCCCGCCGATGACGAACGGCTTGGGCTCGTCGCGCGCCGGGCCGCCCTTGGTCCAGCCCATCGGCGGCGGCGGCTCGCGCCCTTCCATGATCGCGTCGACCTGCGGCGCATCGATGGTTTCGTATTCCAGCAGCAGCTTGGCCATCGTGTGCAGCTTGTCGAGGTTCGCGGTCAGGATCGCGGTGGTGCGGTCGAACGCCTTGTCCAGGATCGAGCGCACGACCTCGTCGATCCTGCGCGCGGTGTCGTCGGAGACGCTCTTGTGCTGGGTCACCGAGCGGCCGAGGAACACCTCGTCGTCCTCCTCGCCGAAGGTGATCGGACCGAGTTCGGACAAGCCCCACTTGGTGACCATGTTGCGGGCCATCTTGGTGGCGCGCTCGATGTCGTTCGACGCGCCGGTGGTGACCTTGTCGGCGCCGAAGATCAGTTCCTCGGCGACGCGGCCGCCGTACAGCGAGCACAGCTGCGACTCGATCGCGGTCTTGTTGTAGCTGTACTTGTCGCCCTCGGGCAGGTACATGGTCACGCCCAGCGCGCGGCCGCGCGGGATGATGGTGACCTTGTAGACCGGGTCGTGTTCGGGCACCAGGCGGCCGACGATGGCGTGGCCGGCCTCGTGGTAGGCGGTGAGCGTCTTTTCCTGCTCGCTCATCGCCATCGAGCGGTTCTCGGTGCCCATCATGATCTTGTCGCGCGCCTTGTCGAAATGCTCCATGCGCACGTCCTTGCCGTTCTCGCGCGCGGCGAACAGCGCGGCCTCGTTGACGAGGTTGGCCAGGTCGGCGCCGCTGAAGCCCGGCGTGCCGCGCGCGATCACCATCGGCACGACGTCGTCGGCCAGCGGCACCTTGCGCATGTGCACCTTGAGGATCTGCTCGCGGCCGCGCACGTCCGGCAGGCCGACCACGACCTGGCGGTCGAAGCGGCCCGGGCGCAGCAGCGCCGGATCGAGCACGTCGGGACGGTTGGTCGCGGCGACCACGATCACGCCCTCGCCGCCCTCGAAGCCGTCCATCTCGACCAGCAGCTGGTTCAGCGTCTGCTCGCGCTCGTCGTGGCCGCCACCGAGGCCGGCGCCGCGATGGCGGCCGACCGCGTCGATCTCGTCGATGAAGATGATGCACGGCGCGTGCTTCTTGGCCTGCTCGAACATGTCGCGCACGCGCGAGGCGCCGACGCCGACGAACATCTCGACGAA
>JAKFDF010000125.1:0-12515 GCA_036676275.1 Lysobacter sp. | reverse complement strand
CAGCCGCACCCGCGCGAAGTTGCGCTTGCCGACCGCGAGCATGCCTTCGAAGCCGGGGAGGAAGAGGCGCGCGGCGTCCTCGAAGACTTCGCCGTCGACCCGCACCGAACGCTCCTTGAGCTTGCGGTTGGCCTCGGAATTGCTGGGCGTGAGCCCGGCCGCGGTCAGCAGCGCGGCGATGCGCAGGCCTTCGGCCGGCACCGCGACTTCGGTCAGCGGCAGCTGCGCGGTATCGCCTTCGCCGCGCACCGCGGCGTTCCAGCCGGCCACCGCGGTGTCGGCCGCGGCGGCGCCATGGAAACGCGCCGCCAGTTCGCGCGCGAGCCGCAACTTGACGTCGCGCGGATTGCGTTGGCCGGCGTCGATCTCGCGCTTCAACGCGGCGGCCTCGTCGATCCCGATCTCGAAGCTCAGCAGCTCGATCCAGCGCCACATCAGCGCGTCGCCGATCTTCATGGTCTTGGTGACGATGTCGATGGCGGGCTCGTCGATGCCGATGTAGTTGCCCAGCGACTTGGACATCTTCTGCACGCCATCGAGGCCTTCCAGCAGCGGCATCGTCAGCACGACCTGCGGCTTCTGCCCGTGGCTCTCCTGCAGGCCGCGGCCCATCAGCAGGTTGAACTTCTGGTCGGTGCCGCCGAGCTCGACATCGGCCTCCAGCGCGACCGAGTCGTAGCCCTGCACCAGCGGATACAGGAACTCGTGGATCGCGATCGGCTGCTGCGCGGCGTAACGCTTGCTGAAGTCGTCGCGCTCGAGCATGCGCGCGACGGTGTGCTGCGCGGCGAGCCTGATCATGTCGGCCGCGGTCATCTGCCCGAACCACTCGCTGTTGAAGCGGACCTCGGTGCGTTCGCGGTCGAGCACCTTGAACACCTGGTCGGCATAGGTCTGGGCGTTGGCCAGTACGTCCTCGCGGGTGAGCGGCTTGCGGGTGACGTTCTTGCCGGTCGGGTCGCCGATCATCCCGGTGAAGTCGCCGATCAGGAAGATCACCTGGTGGCCGAGGTCCTGGAACTGGCGCAGCTTGTTGAGCAGCACGGTGTGGCCCAGGTGCAGGTCGGGCGCGGTCGGATCGAAGCCGGCCTTGACCCGCAGCGGGCGGCCGCCCGCCTTCATGGACGCGATCAGCCGGACTTCGAGCTCCTCGCGCTTGAGGATCTCGTCGGCGCCACGGGCTAGCAGTGCCAGTTGTTGGGCAAGGTCGGCGGGCAGGCTCACGGGTCTCTCGTCCGGCCACGCCGAAGCGTGATCCGTGTTGTGAAGGTGGCGTTAATTGGAAGTTAATCTGAATGCGCCCGGAAATCCCATCGCATTCAAGGGTTTGACGCGTACTTTTCCCGCGACTATGTTACCGGCTTGACGCGTCCATCACATCGGACCGGGGGACTGGTTGATGAGCCTGAAGATCGAGAGCCCGCGCCCATGAGCGCGCCCGAGAGCAGAAGCGGCCGCCGCGCGCGCCTGGACAAGCTACGCGAAGCCGCCCTGCACCGGAAGGTGCTGTCCCGCCATTTCCCCGCCGCGTTCAACGGCCGCTGGACCCGCCGCCACTGGGCCCATGCCAGCCTGTTCGCGACCCTGGGCGCACTGGTCGCCGCGATCGTCCCCGGTTTCTCCACCGATAACGCGGCGATGCGGGCATCGCTGTCGACGCCACGCACCACCCTGGCGCTGGCATTGCCTGCGCTGCCGCTGTCCAAGCGGCGCGCCCCCGCAGGCGACAACTGGCAACTGCTGACCGTGCAGCGCGGGCAGACGCTCGGCGCGCTGTTCGAACAGCTCGACATCCCCAACGCCACCATGCACCGCCTGCTGGAGCAGTCGGACGCGCGCAGCACCCTGGCCCGCCTGCGCCCGGGCGCGGTGATCGGCTTCGACCTGGCCGCCGACGGCAAGCTGCGCGGATTGCGCTACGACCGCGACGACACCCACCGGGTCGAGTTGTCGCTGGTCGGCGACGAGGTCCGCGAGCGCGTGATCGAACGCCCGACCACCACCCGCACCGTGGTCGTCAGCGGCGAGGTCGGGCGCTCGCTGTTCTGGTCGGCGCGCAGGCTCGGGCTGTCGGGCAAGGCGATCCGCCAGCTCACCGACGACATCTTCAAGTACGACATCGACTTCAACGAGGACGTCGCCGCCAGCGACCGCTTCAGCGTGGTCGTCGACCAGGTCTGGCGCGAGGGCGAGCTGATCGGCACCGGCGACATCCAGGCCGCCACCTTCACCGCGCACGGCAAGCAGTACTCGGGTTTCCGCTTCGAGCACGACGGCAAGGCCGAGTACTTCACCGCCGACGGCCGTCCGCTGAAGAAGGCCTTCATCCGCATGCCGGTGCAGTACACCCGGATCAGTTCGGGCTTCAGCGGCGCGCGCAGGCATCCGATCCTCGGGCGTACCCGCGCCCACCAAGGCGTGGACTTCGCCGCGCCGCGCGGCACCCCGATCATGGCCGCCGGCAACGCACGTGTTGCCTTCGTCGGCTGGAAGGGCGGCTACGGCCGTACCGTGATCCTCGACCACGGCCGCGGCTACACCACGCTGTACGGGCACATGTCGCGGTTCGGCAACGAGCGCGTCGGCCAGCGCGTTTCGCAGGGCGCCCTGATCGGCTACGTCGGCGCGACCGGGCTGGCCACCGGCCCGCACCTGCACTACGAATTCCGCGTCAATGGCGTGCACCGCAACCCGCTGGCGGTGACGATGCCGCCGCCCGAGCCGCTGCGCGGCGCGGCGCTGGCGCAGTTCCGCGCCCAGACCGGCAAGGCGCTGGCGCAGATCCGCAAGGTGGAGGACGTGATCTACGCCGACGCCGGCACCACGCCGCCGAAGGCGCAGGCCGCGCGCAAGGGTTGATTGGCGACGCGCGCAACCGCAGGAGCGGCTTATAGCCGCGAGCTTTCCCTACGGGTACGGCGACCTTGGCAAGAGCTCGCGGCCATAAGCCGCTCCTGCGACAGCAGGCCATGCCCGGCTGACGACGCGATGGGTCGCTGCCGTGCAGGGCTTTGCGTTGCAGGCTCCCGCAGCCCATTTCCCTGCCGGCGCCCCCTACACTCTGCCGATGGAATCCCTCTACCTCGGCCTGATCTCCGGCACCAGCGCCGACGGCATCGACGTGGCATTGGTGCGCTTCGCCAGCGACGACCCGCGCGCGCATTGCGCGCTCGTCCACGGCCGGACCTTCCGCTGGCAGCCCGCGCTGCGCGCGCGCCTGGTGGCGCTGGGCCAGGGCGGCGACTGCACGTCGCTGGACGAACTCGGCGCGCTCGACGTCCAGGTCGCCAACGCCTTCGCCGATGCCGCGCTTGCGTTGCTCGCCGAAGCCGGCATGGTTGCGGCCGACGTGCGCGCGCTCGGCTCGCACGGGCAGACCGTGCGCCACCGCCCCGCGGCAACGCATCCGTTCACGATGCAGCTCGGCGACGGCAACCTCATCGCCGAGCGCAGCGGCATCGCCACCGTGTCCGACTTCCGTCGCCGCGACGTCGCCGCCGGCGGCCATGGCGCGCCGCTGCTGCCGGCGCTGCATGCCGCGCTGCTGCATTCGGGCAGCGAACAGCGCGCGGTGCTCAACCTGGGCGGGATCGCCAACCTGACCCTGCTGCCGCGCACCGGCGCCGTGCGCGGCTTCGACAGCGGCCCGGCGAACGCGCTGCTGGACGCCTGGTGCGAGCGCCATGCCGGCGCGGCCTTCGATGCCGGCGGCGCGTTCGCGGCGAGCGGCGAGGTCGACGCCGGATTGCTGCAGCGGCTGCTGGACGAGCCCTGGTTCGCGCAGCCGCCGCCCAAGAGCAGCGGCCGCGAACAGTTCCACCTCGACTGGGTTGCTGCGCGGCTGCGTGGCGGGGAACGCGCCGCCGACGTGCAGGCGACGCTGCTGGAACTCACCGCCGCGAGCGTCGCCGATGCGCTGCGCGCGGCACAACCGGACACGCAACGGCTGCTGGTCTGTGGCGGCGGCGTCCACAACCCGTTGCTGCTGCGCCGCATCGCCGCGCGGCTACCGGATGCCATCGTCGAATCGACCGCGGCGCACGGCGTGGACCCGGATTTCGTCGAGGCGATGGGCTTCGCCTGGCTGGCGCGCGAGACCCTGGCCGGGCGCCCGGGCAACCTGCCGGCGGTGACCGGCGCGCGCGGACCGCGCGTGCTCGGCGCGATCCACCACGCCTGACGCGGGCACGCCCGACGCGAGCCGCACCCGGTGCGGCTATTCGAGGGTGAAGCGGCCGCTGATGCTCTGGTCGGGCTCGTCCGCGGGCGGCGGCGGTGGCGCCCCGGCGCGGCCGATCAGGGCGAAGCCCGGATCGCTGGGCACCTGTTCCATCGCCGCGATCGCCGCTTCCAGCGCGCCCGCCTCGTTGGCCTCCAGGTGCACCGGGCCGTGGCCTTCGCAGGCATGCAGCCCCTGCTCCAGCACCCGCAGCAGGGTGTCGTGCACGGCCCAGCCGCGGGCTTCGCCGAGGCGCTTGATGCGTTCGGCCAGCAACGGATCGATGTCGCGCAGCACGAGGTCGGTCACCCTGGCACCTCCTTGGTCCCATCCTGCGATGAGCCGGCATTACCGCGCATCCTGCGCATCCCCGCGCCCGGCCGCAACCTCAGCCGTCGGCCGCGGGGATCGGGTCGTCGGGCGCGCGGTCCTGGATCCGCCGCCACAGCCACGCCAGCAGCAACAGCGTCGGCACCACCGTGAGCGCGCTCAGGGTGAAGAACGTCGCATAGGAGGTGGCCTCGACCAGGTAACCGGACACGCCCCCGGCGAATTTGCCCGGCAGGTTGGCCAGCGACACCAGCAGCGCGAACTGGGTGGCGGTGAAGTTGCGGTCGGTGAGCGCGGACATGAACGCGATCAGCACCACGCCGGCAAAGCCCTGGAACAGGTTGTCGGCGGCGATCGCCGCGTAGAACGCCCACAGCTCCGAGGGATGGTGCGCCATCAGCAGGAACGCGAGGTTGGACAGCGCCACCCCGAGCGCGGCGACCAGCAGCATGCGGCGGAAACCGAACGCGGCCACCGCCACGCCGCCGGCGAACGCGCCGCCGATGCCCATCCAGATGCCGAACAGCTTGGACACGGTGGCGATGTCGGACTTGCTGAAGCCCGAGTCGAGGTAGAACGGCCCGGCCATCACCCCGATCACCTGGTCGGGGAACTTGAACAGGCCGACGAACAGCAGCAGCACCAGCCCCAGCAGCACGCCGTTGTTGCGGAAATAGCTGGAGAACGGCTGCCAGAACGCGCCGATGAAATCGATCCGGCGCACCACCGTGGCTTCGGGCGCGACCGGCTCGCGCGACAGCAGGGTCGCCGCCACCGGCACCAGCATCAGCGCCGCCATCCACAGGTAGGCCGGGGTCCAGCCCTGGAAGTCGGCGATGTACAGCGCACCGGCGCCGCCGACGATCAGCCCGAAGCGGTAACCCAGGGTGTAGGTCGCCGCGAGCGCCGCCTGCGCGGCCGCGGGCGCGACCTCGATGCGGTAGGCGTCGACCACCGAATCCTGGGTGGCGCCGGCGAACGAACCGATGAGCACCCACGCGACCAGGCCGGTGACGCCCAGCTCCGGGCGCATCAACGCCAGCGCGGCGAGGCTGGCGCCGACCAGCAGCTGCGAGACCAGCAGCCACGAGCGCCGCCGGCCGAGGAACGCGGTCAGCGGGAACGGATAGCGGTCGATCAGCGGCGCCCACAGGAACTTCAGCAGGTAGAAGAAACTCGCCAGGCTGATCAGGCCGATGCTGCCCAGGTCCAGGCCGACATCGCGCAGGCGCGTGGACAGCGTCATCGACGCGATCAGCAGGAACGGCAGGCCCGAGCCGAACCCCAGCACCAGCATCGTCATCGCCGACGGCGTGGCGAACGCGCGCTTGATCCCGGCCCAGCCCTTGTACGACGCCGGCGCCGCGCTGGTGCTCACAGGGCGTAGTCCACGGTGAACGGCGCATGGTCGGAAAAGCGCGGCGTGGCCGCGATCGCGCAGGCGCGCAGCTTGTCGCGCAGCGACGGCGTCGTGAACTGGTAGTCGATGCGCCAACCGACGTTGTTGGCGCGCGCGGCGCCGCGGTTGCTCCACCAGGTGTAGTCCTGGCCGTCGGCGTGCAGCGCGCGGTAGGCGTCGACCCAACCGCTGGGGTCGCGGCACAGGCCGTTGAGCCAGTCGCGCTCGGGCGGCAGGCAGCCGGAATTCTTCTGGTTGGACTTCCAGTTGCGGATGTCGAGCTCGCTGCGGACGATGTTCCAGTCGCCGCACAGCACGTAGTCGCGGCCGCTGGCCAGCCACTGCTCGAGGATCGGCCGCAGCCAGTCCATCACCTGGAACTTGAAGCCCTGGCGCAACTCGCCCGACGAGCCCGAGGGAATGTAGAACGAGACCACGCTGAGGTTGCCGAAGCGCGCCTCCAGGTAGCGGCCTTCCTCGTCGAACGGCTCCCAGCCCAGCGCGGTGCGGACCTCGTCGGGCTCGCGCCGCGCATAGATGGCGACGCCGCTGTAGCCCTTCTTCGTGGACGCATCGCGGAACCAGGCCTGGTAGCCGGCGGGGAGGAACGCCGGGCCGGCGAGCTGGTGTTCCTGGGCCTTGGTCTCCTGCACGCAGAGCACGTCGGCGTCCTGGGCGCCGAACCAGTCGAAGAAGCCCTTGCTGGCGGCCGAGCGCAGGCCGTTGGCGTTGAAGCTGATGATGCGCATGCGCGGCCCGGTTCGCGGTTTGATCGATCATAGCAATGCCGCGCCCGCCTGCCAGCAGCGGCCGTATCATCGGCGGCATGGTCCGTGCACCCGACATGCCGCGCGATGCGCCACCGGCGATCGCGGTGCGGCCGGTGGGCCCCGCGCTGGCCGATGCCGTGCGCGCCCTTCAGGTCGCGCCCGCGCAACGCGACTATGTCGGCGACACCGCCTTCAACCTCGAGCAGGCGCTGGCCGATCCGCAGAGCGAGGCGATGGCGATCCTCGCGGACGACGCCGTGGCCGGCTTCTATCGCCTCGATTTCGCCCCCAACGCGGTCATCGGCCGCGATTTGGGCGCGCCCAGCGTCGGCCTGCGCGCGTTCATGCTCGATCGCGCCTGGCAGGGACGCGGCCTGGGCGCGCGCGCGACCACGGCCCTGTGCGCGGACCTGCAGCGGCGCCATCCCTCGCGGCGCCTGCTGCTGCTGACGGTCAATTGCCGCAACGTCGCCGCCATCGCCGCCTATCGCCGCGCCGGCTGCGTCGACAGCGGCGAGCTGTTCCGCGGCGGCCGCGCCGGGCCGCAGCACCTGATGCTGCGCGCGCTCGGCGACGGCGGCGTGGGACAATAGCGCCATGCAACCGCATCGCCGCCGCTTCCTCGAACTCGCGCTGCAGGCGCAGGCCCTGCGCTTCGGCGAGTTCACGCTCAAGTCGGGCCGCAGCAGCCCGTATTTCTTCAACGCCGGACGCTTCGATAGCGGCGCGGCACTGGCGACCCTGGCCGGTTGCTACGCCGACGCGATCGACGGATCCGGCATCGGGTTCGACCTGCTGTTCGGCCCGGCCTACAAGGGCATCCCGCTGGCGACCGCGCTGGCCTGCGAGTATGCGCGCCGCGGCCGCGACCTGCCGGTGGCGTTCAACCGCAAGGAAGCCAAGGACCATGGCGAGGGCGGCAGCCTGATCGGCGCGCCGCTGCGGGGCCGGAGGGTGCTGGTGGTGGACGACGTGATCACCGCCGGTACCGCGGTACGCGAGGCATTGGCGACGATCGCCGCGGCCGGCGGCACCGCGGTGGCGATCGCGATCGCGCTCGACCGCCAGGAAGCGGCCAGCGAAGGCGACGCGCGTTCGGCCGCCCAGGCGCTGGTCGCCGACACCGGCGTGGCCGTGGTCGCGGTGGCCGGCCTCGACGACCTGCTTGCGTTCGCCGGCGAAAACGCGGAACTTGTCGCGCAGCGCGAGCGCCTGCTCGCCTATCGCGCGCGCTACGGTTGCGCCGCGGCCTGAAGGACCCATGGCCGCAACGCGCCGCCAGCCGCATCCGCATCGGTTCATCACTTGCAGAACAGGGGCTGCAACCATGACCACGATCCGCATCATCGCCATCGCGGCATTGCTGGCGTTCGCCGCCACCGCCACCGCACAACGACGGCGCGCCGAGCCGCCGGCAAACAAGAAGCTCTACTGCTGGAACCAGAACGGCCATCGCACCTGCGGCGACACCCTGCCGCCGGGAGCCACCGACCTGGCGCGGACCGAGATCAACGCCAGCAGCGGCATGCATACCGGCGAGGTCGGCCGCGCCCTGACCGAGGAAGAGCGGGCCGCCGCCGCCAGCGCCGGGCAGCAGGCCGAGCTCGCCGCCGCCGCGGAAGCCGCGCGCCTGCGCCGCGACCTGGCGATGGTCGAGTCCTACGCCACCGAAGCCGACCTGCGCCGCGCCTACGGCGAGCGCATCAGCCTGCTCGACGATGCTCTCAAGGCCTCGATCCTGGGCGAAGCCAACCTGCGCCGCAGCATCGTCAGCCTGCTCGACCAGGCCAGCGGCCTGGAACTGTCGGGCAAGCCGGTGCCGGCAACCACCCTGGCCAACCTGCGCAACCAGCATGTCGAACTGATGAAGCAGCAGCGCATCCTCGCCCAGCAACGCAGCGACCGCGCCAGCCTCGACAGTGAACTGGCCGACGCGGTGGCGCGCTATCGCGCGTTGAAGCAGCCGCAGGCGGCGGCCAGCACGCCGCAGGCAACCCCCGGCAACTGAGGCGCGCGCAAGCGCAACCGGGCGCGCAAGCGCAAAAAAGCCGGGCAATGCCCGGCTTTTTCGTTTCCACTCCGGTCGCGACACGGACCCCGCGTCAGAACCCGCAGAAACAATACGCCAGCGCCTTCACCGGCGCGCCGCCTGCCGGCGCCAGGGCGCTGTCGAGGAAGCGCAGGTCGCGCGTGGCCTGCGGCAACGCCTTCGCCAGCAGCGCGTGGGCAAGGCTGGAATCGCGCAGCAGCGCGGACGCCATGCCGCTTTCGGCGAACTTGGCGAAGAACCGCTCGAACGGCGTCGCGCCCTTCTCGATGTAGCGCACCTGCCAGGCGCCGGGCTTGCCGAGCTTCGCGCGCGTGGCGGCGTCGGCGATCGCATCCTGCAGTCCGCCGAACTGGTCGACCAACCCGCGCTGCTTCGCCTGCGCCCCGGTCCAGACCCGGCCGCGCGCGATCGCGTCGATCTCGCCGACGCTGCGCCCGCGCGCCTTGGCCACGCGCGCGGTGAAGTCGCGGTAACCCTTGTCGATCACCGACTGCACCACCTGCCCCACCTGCGGGTCCAGCGGCCGGGTGATGTCGAACGCGCCGGCGAACCGGGTGGTGCCGACGCCGTCGGTATGCACGCCGATCTTGTCGAGCGTGCGCGGGATCGTCGGGATCAGGCCGAAGATGCCGATCGAACCGGTGATCGTCGACGGATTGGCGTAGATGCGATCGGCATTCATGCTGATCCAGTAGCCGCCGGACGCCGCCAGGTCGCCCATCGACACCACCACCGGCTTGCCGGCGTCCTTGAGCGCGGCCACTTCGCGGCGGATCTGCTCGGAGGCGTAGACCTCGCCGCCGGGGGAATTCACCCGCAGCACCACCGCCTTGACGTGCTCGTCCTCGCGCGTGGCGCGCAGCAGCTGCGCGGTCGACTCGCCGCCGATGGTGCCGGGCGGTTGCTCGCCGCCGGTGATCTCGCCTTCGGCCACCACCACCGCCACCTGCGGGCGCTCGTCCACCGCGGCGATGCCGCGATCGATGTGCCGCAGGTACCCCTCCAGGGTGATCTCGCGGAAGCCGTCCTCGGCATCGGCATCGGCGACGCCGCGATCGGCCATGAGTTCGTCGACCTGCTCCTCCGTCCTGAGGCCGTCGACCAGCTTCTGCCGCAGCGCGTACTGCGCGAGGTCGCCGCCGGCGGCCTCGATCCCCTGCGGCAGCGTGTCGATGCCGGCGGCCAGTTGCTGCGGCGTGAGCTTGCGCACCTTGGCGATGTCGCCCAGGTAGCGCTGCCAGATGTCGTTCATCCAGAACAGGTCGGCTTCCTTGGCCGCCGGCGAGGCCGCGTCGAGGATGTAGGGCTCGGCCGCCGACTTGTATTCGCCGACGCGGAACAGGTGCACGTCGACGCCGAGCTTGTCCTGCAGGCCCTCGCGGTAGTACTGCCGATAACGCCCGAGCCCCTCGAGCAGCAGCCCGCCCATCGGGTCGAGGTAGACCTCGTTGGCCTGGGCGGCGAGCAGGTACTGGTTCTGGTCGAAGTTTTCGCCGAAAGCGACCACCTGCTTGCCGGCGGCGCGCAGCTTCGCCAGCGCGTCGGCGACCTCGCGGATCGAGGCGTAGCCGGAGAACGACAGCTTGTCCACGCGCAGCAGCACGCGCTCGATGCGCTTGTCCTTGCCGGCGGCATCGAGCGCGCGCAGCAGGTCGCGCAGCTGCACCTCGCGCGCGCTGTCGTCGCCGAAGGCGCGCGCGAACGCGCGGCTGGCCGGGTCGGTGCTGTACTGCTCGACCAGCCGCCCTTCCGGCGCGACCACCAGGGTGGTGCGGTCCAGCAGCGGGCGCGCGCCGTCGCCGGCGGCGAGCACCCCCAGCAGCGCCAGCAGCAGCCCGAAGAACACCAGGTTGAAGACCAGCCGGCGGGTGAAGTTCATCGCGTCCCACAGGCCCTGGAAGAAACGGGCGATGGGACCGCGGCGGCGGGGTTGGTTCATGCAGAAAGCTCCGGGCCTCAGGGCCACAGCGTAACGGCGCGGGGCCGGGGAATCATGCCCCGAACGTCACCGGTGCTTCCGACGGCGCGGTCGCGGCAGATCGGGGCGGCAATGCCATCAGATGGGGATGCGCCCGCTGCTGCGCAAGAAGCGCCGGCACAACAGGAGCGCGGCGACGCTGAGCCCGGCGATCAGTCCGATCCACATCCCGCGAGGGCCCAATGCCGGCGTGAAGCCGCCCAGCCCCAAGCCCAGCCCCGCGCCCAGCGGCATGCCGATGCCCCAGTACGCCAGCGCCGCCAGGAACATCGGTACCCGCGTGTCCTTGAGCCCGCGCAACGCCCCGGCCGACAGCACCTGGATGCCGTCGGGGAACTGGAAAGCCGCCGCATACAGCAACAGCGACCCCGCCAGCGCGGCGACCGCGGCGTCGCGGGTGTACAGCGCCACCAGCGCATCGTGGCCGAACAGCAACGCCAGCGCCGAGAACGTCTGCGTGGCCAGCGCCAGCGCGTAGCCGGCGAACGCGGCGCGGCGCACGTCGAACGCGCTGCCGCGACCCAGCGCATGGCCGACCCGCACCGTGGTGGCTTCGGCCAGGCCCATCGGGATCATGAAGCACAGGCTGGCGACATTGATCGCGATCTGGTGCGCGGCCACCGGCACCGCCCCCAGGCGCCCGATCAGCAATGCGGTGACGATGAACAGGCTGCCCTCCATCGCCACGGTGACGCCGATCGGCAGGCCGGTGGCGAGCAGGCTTCGGATCGGTGGCCAGCGCGGGCGCTCGAAGTGCGCGAACAGGCGCAGGCCTGCGAACCGCCGCGAGCGCCACAGGTACAGCGCGAACGCGGCAGCCTGCGCCCACATCATGATCGCCGACGCGATGCCGAGGCCGCCGGCGCCCAGCTCCGGCAATCCGTACCGCCCGAACGTCAGCACGTAACCCAGCGGCACCAGCAGCAGCAGGCCACCGAAGCCCAGGATCATGGTCGGCAGGGTCCAGTGCAGGCCATCGCTGAGGTAGCGCATGCACAGGTACAGCGTCAGCGCCGGCACCCCCCAGCGGATGCCATGCAGGAACGCCAGCGTGCCCGGCCGCACCGCCGGCGCGATCCCCATCGGCTCCAGCGCGATGCCGACCACGCTCAGGAACGCGAACAGCAGCACGCCCAGGCCCGCCGCCAGCCACAACGCCTGCCGGAACAGCGGCCCGATCTCGTCGCGGCGCCCGGCGCCGTCGAGTTGCGACACCGACGGCGGCAGCGACATCAGCGTGCCCATCGGCACCATCATCGGCAGCCAGAACAGCGCGGTGCCGACCGCGACCGACGCCAGCGTCGCGGTGCCATGGTGGCCGGCGATGACGCTGTCGACGAAGCCGATCAGGCCGGTCGACAGGTGCCCGACCACCAGCGGCGCGGCGAGGATCGCGGTCGTACGGACTTCGCTGGCGAAGCGCGTGGCGGGAACCGGAGGCGTCATCTGGGATCATGCCGGCGACTGCGGCCGCGCACCGCAACGACGCGGACGCTGGCGCCGGGTCGCGGCCAGTCGCTATCTTACCGGGCGCGGCACCGGCCGCCGCCCTCGCCGCCCCGGAGAACCGCGCCATGACCGAAGCTGCCGGCACGCCCGCGACCGATGCCGCGCCGACGCCCGCCTGCCAGAACTGCGGCGCCCCGCTGCTCGGGCCGCACTGCTACGCCTGCGGGCAGCCGGTCAATGGCCTGGTGCGCCACTTCAGCAGCATCATCGGCGACTTCCTCGACAGCGTGCTCAACATCGATGCGCGCGTATTCCGCACC
>JAKFDF010000124.1:0-2604 GCA_036676275.1 Lysobacter sp. | reverse complement strand
AGGAACGCACCCATCACCCGCGACTGGGTCGCCAGGAACTGGCGCATGGTCGCGAAATACGCCGACAGGATTTCCGGATCGGTATTGCGGGTCATGCCGGGCCACCCTGCCGACGGTTGTTGTTGGCTACGGGATCCATGACCAGACCTGCACCTTCACGAAGCGGATGATCGCCTGCGAGAACGCCTTCCAGACCGGCATGGTCTCGCCACGGATCTTCGCCACGCCCGTCATTCCGGTATTGAGCTTGCCGTCGTGGTTGTCGATGGTGGCGATGACCTTGACCGTGCTGCCGAACGACTCGGTGGTGACGTTGCGGTCCAGCAGGGTCACGGTGCCTTCGAACTGGCGGTTGAAGAAGGCGACCGGGCGCACGCGGACGGTCGCGCCCGGGTCGACGTATTGCACGTCCGACTCGGGCACCGCGATCTCGGCGGTGACCGTGCCGGTCGACTCGATCGTCGCCAGCGGCTGGCCCTTGTCGAGGTAGCTGTTGGTCCGGTCCTTGAGATGCAGCGTCAGGATGTTGCCGTCGAAGGGCATGCGGATCACGGTCCGCTCGAGCTTGTCGACGTAGAGGTTGCGCTCCTGCTGCAGGCTCGCAAGCTTGGCCTGCTCGGCGGCGATCTGGTCGACGGTGGGCCCGGTCTTGACCAGGTTGAGATCCGCCAGCCGCTCGCCCACTTCCATCGCATCGGTGTCGCGTTGCTTGCGCGCGGCATCGAGCTCCTCGAACGACATCGCCCCGGCCGCGTACAGCTTCTCGACGCGCGGCACTTTCTCGCGGCTGAACCGCGCGCTGGTCCTCGCGGCGCCGAGCGCCTGTTGCGCCACCTGCACTTCTTCGGGCTTCGGCCGCGCCTGCAGGTCGGCCACCACCGCCGCCTGCTGCTGGATGCGCGCGTCGAGCACCTTGATCTGGCCCGAAAATTCGTCGCCGGCCAGGCGCGCGATCACGGCGCCTTTCTTGACGGTTTCGCCGCCGTCGAAATACACCGCTTCGATCAACCCGGGCGTGTCGGTCGACAGCACCTGCCTGCGCACCGGATAGATCGAGAACGAGCCGCTGACGTCATAGGGATAGGGCACGAACAGCAGCAGCAGCGGACACACCAGCAGTGCGCGCCGCCAGTAGCCGGGCCGCGGCTTGGCGACCTCGCCCTCGGACAGGTCCCCGGCGACCAGCGTGCGCTTGCGCCAGCGGTCGAACTGCTGCATGCGCTCGTAGGTATCCCCGAACTTCTTCAGGCCGACATAGTTGCGCCACAGCAGGTAGCCGACGAAGCCGCCGGCGACCAGCAACGCCGACCCGCCCAGGTCCAGGTGCCCGTTGAGCCATTCCAGCAGGCCGATGCCCAGGAACAGGACCAGGCCCACGAGGTAGGTGATCGTCGCCAGCGAATACAGCGCCAGGACATTGCTGTCGGCGGCCTGGTAAGCGCCACCGCGCAGCTTGTTCATCAGCGCCTTGTACGACTTGCCGCGCAGGTGCCTTTCGTTGAGGTAGGCCGAGAGCAGGAAATAGGCGCTGCCCTTGGCGAGCGGATTGCCCGCCTCCAGCACCAGGCTGGCGCCCACGGTCAGCACGAACATCAGCCCGAGCTCGGGCAGCATCCCCTGGTGGTCGCGGGTGTTGTACCAGAGCAGCACCCCGAAACTGAAGAGGAACAGGCGCAGGATCAGGTTGGAACCGTGCAGCCACATCGTTTCGCGCCGGTTGAGCTGGGCGGTGCCGACCATGTGGGTGGTGAAGCGCGGAATGAACCCGAGCAGCAGGGTGATGCCGATGCGGTCGACCGTGACCCGGAAGGCGTGCGCCACGAACGCCAGGTTGATCGTCGCCAGCACGTTGACCGTGAACAGCACGAAGACGATGCGCCCGAACAGGCTCAGCCGCGAGTGCAGGTCGCCCAGGTCGGCCGTCAGCAGGTGCCAGTTCTTGGCGACCAGGATGGTCGCCACCAGCAGTACCACCGGCAACGCGTAGACCGCGTAACGCAGCGGCGCGACCACCGGCGACAGCAGCCGCAACAACGGCCGCGGGTCGAACAGGTCGAGCATCCGCGTGGCGGCGCGCGCATCCAGTCCCACCGCTTCCTCGACACCTGGCGGCAAGCGCGGATCCTCCCCGGTCGGCGGCGAGCCGTCGTCCGCGGGCGCCGCCGGCGCGGCCGTGGCGGCGGCCATGGCATGGCCCATCGCCGCGCTGAAGGACTTGTGCACGGCCTTGCCGTCGACGACTTCGAACGTCCGCCTGGCGAACGGTTCCAGCAGCGGATGCTGCAGGGCCGCTTCGTCGAACAGCTTCTGGTCGGCGATCGACGCGAACAGCGCTTCCAGTTCCTGCGCGGTGATGCTGCGGTCGAAGCGGTCCCGGAACACCGTCTGCAGCTTCTCCAGCGACTCGCAACCGGGCAGCACCTCGAGGATGAAGAACTGCCATGGATCGAAGTCGTAGGTCTTGCCGTACAGCTTGTCGCGCACGACATAGCTGTGTTCGCTGCCCTTGCTGATCCGGAAGGCTTCCAGGCGCCGGATCAGGTAGGCGGGAAGGACGATCTTCTTGCTGGGCTCGTTCATTGGCTGGAATCCCGTCGTGTCTCT
>JAKFDF010000123.1:0-25041 GCA_036676275.1 Lysobacter sp. | reverse complement strand
CGACATTCCCGGCGAGGGGACCCTTGATTGCCCCCTTGGCGCATTGCACCACGGTCAGGCGCGGCCATTCCGGATGGCGCCGCCACGCGTCCAGCAATACCTGCGTCCCCTTGGCCCGGCTGCCGCCGGCCAGGTGGAAGAAGCCGCGTTCGCGCGGCACGAGCGGGTCCAGACGATCCAGGCTGGTGAAGCCGATGTAGCGCGTCGCACAGCCCAGCGCCGCGAAGATGCCCACCGCATGCCGGGTCTTGCACAGCACCCGCTCGAAGTGCGGGAGCCACTGCCGCCATTCGGGCAGGAACCACTCGGGGTTTGGAATGAGCATGTTGCGCCGGCCCGCGGACAGGCAGCGCGGATAGATTCGCTCGATGAAGATCTGGATCGGTGCTGGTCCACGCAGGATTCTGTCTGCGCCCAGTTCCAGTTCACGCATGCGGTTGCCCAGCCTGCCGCTGCCGTAGGCGACCGTCGCGACGGCCCTCCCCGTGTCGCGCAACGTCCCGGAGACCAGCCGCAGGTCTCGGCTCAGGCCAACGCCATTGTCGCGGCAGATGACCCGGACATCGGGGGTCGGCATCGCAAGGGGCCCGTGGCCGCAGCGATCGTCGACAGCCTCGATTTGCGGTATTTCCCGGGATGCCTGCCGCCCAGCGGATGCATGCATGTTCGCGCCGCGCATTCCGGCAGCGCGCACCATGTGTTCGCCTCGCGCAGCCATTTGGCGGACAGGCGCCGGGGGTCGGCCGAACGTGCCGTTCCTGCGTCGCCCCGGTTCCGCCTCCCGCAGGCACAGGCCAAGCAGGATCCCGCACAGGATCGCATACAGGCTCGCGGTCAACTGGTGCTTGAACAGCGACTGCGTCAACCCGCAGAGCACGTAGACCAGCACCAGCATCGCGCCCGTCCAGGCGCTGCCCCGCGGGATCCGCTGCAGGCCCGATGCCCGCAGCATGCGGACGAACCACAGCAGCGGCAGCGCATAGACCGCGAAGATCGCGATCACCCCCGGGATGCCCAGCGTGGCCGCCCACTCGGCGAGATCATTGTGGGCGTGGTCGAGCGTGCACAGCATCCGCTGGGGCTGGTTGACGCAGGCCGGCAGGGATCGCACGGCCTGCCCGAAGTTGTCCACGCCGATGCCGGTCAGCGGATGGAGCAGGAAGTCGTCCCCTGCCAGCCGCAGCAACCGCAGCCGCGCGCCCATCGAGGTATTGTTGTTGCCCTGCTCGTACAGGTCGATGTCATGGCTCAGTTCGGCGATCCGGGCGCGATTGCTGAGCGACGGGACCGACAGGACCAGGACCGCAACCATCGCCACCGTGCCGGCGAGCACCAGCAATCGGCGAAGCATGGCGCGCCGGGCGTCGCACCATGCCGCCGCCATGAGCAGGGCCAGCAGCCCCGGCCAGGTGCCACGGCTGCCGCTCAGCACGATGCTGGCCACGCCCAGCACCAGCAGCAGGGCCCGACCCCAGGACGGCTTCCCCTCCGGCGGCCTCAAGAACACGACCAGCACCATCAGCACCAGCACGACTTCGGCGAACACGATCGGATTGGTCCAGCCGTGGGCGCGTGCGCTTCCGGATGCGACCTGGATTACCGCGACCACGAACGCGGCAACCAGCCCAAATGCCGCGCCGGTCCATAGCGCGGCAGTTGGCGGCCGGAGGGCGTAGGCCCACGCCACGCACCACGGCAGCAGGACCAGCCGCGCCCTGCTGTCGATCGAATCCCACTCCAGGTCGAATGCCTGGCGCGACACCAGCACGAGCAGCAGGACTGCCGCGGCCAGCAGGGCCATCGCCCGCAGCGGAGCGACGATGTCTTTCGCCCCGGCCAGCAGCATCGGCAACGCCAGCGACGAGGAAACCAGCAGCAGCAGCGTGAACGGCGCCAGTCCATGCGGCAACGCCAACGCCAGTGCCGGCAGGCACCACAAGGCCGCTGCGGCGAGCAGGCGGGCGAAGCCGTTTCGGTCAAGTCCTAGACGCATCACCGCAGTCACGGCTCCCCGTCGTCGGCACGGCAGGATTCCCGCGCACCGATCGGCGCGCTGCCAACGCGCATCGGGCCCATGCAGCGATCATCGCGCACGGCAGAGCGCGGCGGTTTCGCGCCACAACCGCGCGTCGCCGCAGCCGGCACCAGCCACCATTCGCGCCGGTTGGCGCTGCCCAATGGCTGCGCCTGGACGCGATCGACGCACGCGGCCAGGGCGGTGTCCTGCACCAGCAGCCAGCGGCGCGCCGGCACCCTCGCCTGCCAGGCGCTGGCGTCGCGTAGCTGTTCGCCGGGCGCGCGCCGGAAACCGAAAGTCGCGGCCGGGCGGTCGGCCATCAGCAGGTTCTGTTCCTTCCACGCGACCAGCCCGAGTTCCGCATCCGGACCGATGCGCGCGCCGACATCGCGCATCAAGCCGCGCGCGGAACTCGAATCGTTGAGCACCGGATACGCCACCAGCCCGTACAACACCCACAAGCCCGCGAGCAGCGACAACACCCCCGCCGCGGCGCGGCGGCGCCCGAACCACAGCAGGCTGCCGATGCCCCAGCCCGCGATCGCGACCAGCATCCACGCGCCGGCCTGCGCCTGCGCGGGCGACAGTCCACGCTCGACGACGAGCTTGCGTTCGAACGACGGCGTGCCGGCCAGCATCGCGATGCCCAGTCCAAGGGCGGCCAACGCCAGCACTGCGCCGAAGGCGAACGCGAGCCGTTGCGCGGCCGCCTTGCGCAGGATCCCCGGCAGCAGCGGCGCCAGCGCCAGGCACACCATCGGCAGCGCCGGCAGCACGTACATGTCGCGCTTGCCCGACGGGATCGAGAAGAACAGCACCACCAGCAGCCACCACGCCAGCGGCAGCAGGTAGCGGGGGTCGCGGCGTTGCAGGCGGCGGCGCCATGCCGGCAATGCCCACGGCAGCGCCAGCAGCGTCGGCAACCACAGCGTCGCCATCACTTCGAGGAAGTACCAGGGCGGCTGGCCGTGCGCCCAGGAATCGGCGTAGCGCCCGGCGGTCTGCCGGAACAGGATGTCGTCGAGGTAGGCGCGGTACGCGGGATCGGCGTTGGACGTCGCCGCCAGCACCATCGGCAGCAGCCAGAGCGCGGCCGCGGCCGCGAACGCCAGCGGCCCCAGCCAGAAGCCGGGCTCGCGCGCCGGGAAGCGGATGCCGCGCCAACCCCGCAGCGCCGCGTACGCCGCCGGCAACAGCAGCGCCAGCGCAAGCACGCCAACGCCCTTGGTGATCGTCCCCAGGCCCGCTGCGAACCAGCCCAGCACCCAGAATTTCCAGTCCGGTCGCAGATCGCCGCGCTTGCACAACAGGAAACGCAGGAAGCCGTAGTTGGCCAGCGTGATCCAGAACACCACCAGCGGATCGATCTGCGCCTTCTTGGCCTGGTAGGTGAACTGCAGCGCGAACAGCAGCGCGTAGCCGGCGTACAGGCCGACGCGACGCGTCCACAGCCGCCTGCCCAGGTCGACCACGCACCACAGCGTGCCCAGCGCCGCCAGCAGCGACGGCAGCAGGAAGGCCACGCGCCAGTTGCCCAGCGCCGTGTACGCCGCGGCCTGCAGCCACATGAACAGCGGCGGCTTGTCGGAATACAGCTCGTTGCCGCGGTGCGGGAACAGCCAGTCGCCGCTCTCGACCATCTGCCTGGCGACCAGGGCGAAGCGCGGCTCGTCGGCCGGCCAGGGGTCGCGCAGCCCCAGTCCCGCGCCGAGCACCAGCAGCGCCAGGATCCAGAACAGCCAGGTGTCGCGGGAGGCGCGGGGTTTCAGCATCGGCGGATGATAACGGCGCGGTGCCGGTCTCCGGCTACTGTGCAGCGGGCTTGCGCAGGCGCGCGTAGAAGAAGCCGTCCATGCCGTCCTCGCCGGGCAGCCGCTGGTGGCCGGCGCCGGTGTCGTGGCCGAAGCGCGCGTCGAGCGTCTCGAGCGTCGCGCCGGGCGTGCGCGCGAGGAACGCCGCGACCTGGGCGTCGTTCTCGCGGCGCAGGATCGAGCAGGTCGCGTACAGCAGGCTGCCGCCGGGCGCGAGCGCCGGCCACAGCGCGTCGAGCAGGCGCGCCTGCAGCGCCGCCAGTTCGACGATGTCCGACTCGCGCCGGTGCAGCAGGATGTCGGGCTGGCGGCGGACGATGCCGGTCGCGCTGCATGGCGCATCGAGCAGGATCGCGTCGAACGGCCTGCCGTCCCACCACGCGGCGACATCGGCCGCGTCGGCCAGCTGCAGTTGCGCGCTGGCGCCGACCGCAAGCCGCGCGAACGTGGCCCGCACCTTGTCCAGCCGCTTGCGCTCGACGTCCAGCGCGACCAGGCGCAGCGAGGGATCGCGCTCCAGCAGGTGCGCGGCCTTGCCGCCGGGCGCGGCGCAGGCGTCGAGCACGCGCGCGCCGACGGCCGGCGCCAGCGCATCGGCGACCAGCTGCGCGCTGCCGTCCTGCACCGAGAGTTCGCCGTCGGCGAAACCGGGCAGGGCCGAGACCGGCACCGGGGCATCGATGCGCAGGCCGTCGGGGCAGCGCGGATCGGCGACCGCCTCGATCCGGCTGTCGCGCAGGCGAACGCTGCAGTCGGCGACGCCGGAGCGCTGCCGGTTGATGCGCAGCCACAGCGGGCCGGGCTGCGCGCTGGCCTGGACGATCGCATCGGCCTGCCCGGGCCAGTCCAGCCGCACCTGTTGCAGCAGCCAGGCCGGCCACGCCGCGGCGGCATCGGCTTCGGGCAGGCCCTCGCGCAGCGCGCGCCGCAGCAAGGCATTGACCAGGCCGGCCTGGTGCGCGCGGCCCAGCGAACGCGCGGCTTCCACCGTCGCCGCGACCGCCGCATGCGGCGGCAGGCGCAGCGCGTCGAGTTGCGCCAGGCCGGCGTGCAACAAGGCGCGCAGGGCGTTGTCGCGCCTGCCGAGCGGTTTCGGCATCCACGCGCCGAGCGCGGCGTCGTAACGTGCGCGCTGGCGCAACGCGGCGAACACGATCGCTTCCACCAGCGCGCGATCACGCGGATCGCCGAGGCCGGGCAGGCTGGCCGCCAGTTCGGTTTTCAGCGAGCGCCCGCGGTGCAGCACCGCGTCCAGCGTGCGCGCCGCCGCGACCCGCGCGGCGACGCCGGCGCCGGTGGTCATGCGGTCCCCGGCAGCGGCCGCGCGTTGAGGTAGTCGGCGGCGGTGATCGCCTTGCCGCCTTCGCGTTGCAGCACGCGGATGCGCAGCGCGCCGTCGCCGCAGGCGACGTCGATGCCTTCGCGCCCGGCCAGCAGCACGCTGCCGGGCGAGGCGCGATGCGCCAGCGGCAGGGCCACGGCGCCGTGGATGCGCACGCGCTCGCCGGCCAGCACCGCCTCGGCCATCGGCCAGGGATTGAAGGCGCGGACCTTGCGCGCCAGCACTTCGGCCGGCTGCGACCAGTCCAGCTTCGCCTCGGCCTTGTCGAGCTTGCGGGCGTAGGTCGCCCCGGATTCGGATTGCGGTTTCGCCACCGGGCGCATGCCGGCGCGCAGCAGGCCGAGGCCGTCGGCGAGCGTCTGCGCACCGAGCGCGGCGAGGCGGTCGTGCAGCTGCCCGCCCGTTTCGCCGTCGCCGATGGCGATGCGCTGCGACAGCAGCACCGGACCGGTGTCCAGGCCCTTTTCCATCTGCATCAGGCACACGCCGGTTTCGCCGTCGCCGGCTTCGATCGCGCGCTGGATCGGCGCCGCGCCGCGCCAGCGCGGCAGCAACGATGCATGCACGTTCCAGCAGCCCTGCGCCGGGATCCCGAGGATCTCCCGCGGCAGCAGCAGTCCGTAGGCGACCACCACCATCAGGTCGGGCTTGAGCGCGCGCAGCGCGTCGCGCGAAAGCTCCGACTTCAGCGATTCCGGCTGCAGCACCGGGATGCCGCGCGCGATCGCCTCGCGCTTGACCGGCGACGGCTGCAGCCCGCGTCCGCGACCGGCGGGGCGATCGGGCTGGGTATAGACCGCGACCACTTCGTTGCGCTGCGCCGCCGCGCGCAGCGACGGCACCGCGAACTCCGGCGTGCCGGCGAAGACGATGCGCAGCGCCATGCGCTACGCGGCGTCCGAATGCTTGCGCTGCTTGGCCAGCTTCTTGCGCACCAGTTCGCGCTTGAGCGGCGACAGGTAGTCGACGAACAGCTTGCCCTCGAGGTGGTCCATCTCGTGCTGGATGCAGACCGCGAGCAGGCCGTCGACCTTCAATTCGAACGGCGCACCGTGGCGATCGAGTGCGCTGACCGCGATCTCCTCGGAGCGGGTGACGTCGGCGAAGATGCCCGGCACCGAGAGGCAGCCTTCCTGGTAGACCTGCTCGCCGCTGCGCGCGGTGATCACCGGATTGACGAACACCAGCGGCCGGTTCTTCTCCTCCGACACGTCCATGACCATGAAGCGCCTGTGGACGTCGACCTGGCTTGCGGCCAGGCCGATCCCGGGCGCGGCGTACATGGTCTCGAACATGTCGTCGAGCAGGCGCTGGGTCGCCGGCTCGGCGAGCCACGCCGGATCCACCGGCGCCGCCTTGGTGCGCAGCCGGGGGTCGGGGAACTCGAGGATCGGGAGCAGGGCCATGGCGGTAAAAATGGGGGCGGCGGTCACATCCGCAAGCGCTGGTGCGGGCGGCGCGGCGATTGTAGCGCCGGCAGCTTGCAAAGGCCCGCGATTTCTGGGCTATATTGGCCCGGCTGTACGGGGAAATTCTCAAGGGGAGCGGGTAGATGGCCGCCAAGCTTAAGCGCCTTTCTCAAGGGCTGCGCACGGTTTTCGTCGTCGCATTGTTGACGGTGGCGACCTATGGCGCCGCCGCGGAACTCCGCGGCGACCACCCGGATACCTATGTGGTCAAGCGCGGCGACACGCTCTGGGACATCGCCGGGCGCTTCCTGCAGCGACCGTGGCTGTGGCCGGAAATCTGGCAGGCCAATCCGCAGATCCAGAACCCGCACCTGATCTACCCGGGCGACGTGATTTCGCTGGCCTACCTCGACCGCGTCGCGGTGCAACCCGGTCCGCGCGAGGGCGCGCCGATCAATGCGATCCCGCTGTCGGAGGTCGAGCCGTTCCTCAAGGACCTCAGCGTGGTCGACGGCTTCGAGCAGCTGCCGTACGTGGTCGGCCTGGAGGAGGACCGCCTGCGCAGCAGCCAGGGCCAGCTCGCCTACGTCCGCGGCCTGCCCGATGCGCAGCCGGGCCAGCGCTACGCGGTGGTGCGCCCGACCCAGCGCTATTCCTGGCTGGATCGCAGCGGCATGTGCTGCGACCTGTTCCACAAGGACGACCTCGATTTCCGTGGCCGCGCCACGCTGGACACGCAGAACTACTGGACCGACGTCGTCACCCCGGACAAGGGCAAGGAAGTGCTCGGTTACGAGCTGATGCGGGTCAACGTCGGCACCATCACCCGGGGCGAGGTCGGCGGCATCGAAGCCAGCACCCTGCTGCTGGACGAGGCCGGCCGCGAAGTCCGCATCGGCGACCGCATCGTCGCGGTCGACCCGCAGCCCTACGACCTGCAGTTCTTCCCGCACCCGCCCGGGCAGCAGGCCGAATACGGGCGCGCCCGCGTCCTGGCCGTCGCCGACATGCTGACCAGCGGCGGCCCGCGCGACGTGGTCGCGCTGTCGATCGGCGCGCGCGACGGCGTCGACAACGGCACCGTGTTCTCGGTCTGGCGGGTCGGCAGCAATGCCGTCGACCAGGTCGAATACGGCTTCCATCGCAGCGAGGACACCGTGCCGTTCGAGGGCAAGGTGCGGTTGCCGGACGAATTCGCCGGCCACGTGATGGTGTTCCGCACCTTCGACAAGATGAGCTACGGGCTGGTGATGGACAGCGTCAAGCCGACCCGCGTGGGTTACGAGCTCAAGCATCCGGACGCGCCGTACTGACGATTCGGAAGATTCCGACAGTCGACCGCGACGGCGCCCGAGGGCGCCGTCGCCGTTTGCGCCCTACCGTGGCGCGATGCCAGACGACATCGCCGCCCTGCTGGTCCTGCATGCCGCCGGTGGCGCCGTGGCACCGCGCCGCGCACTGCTCGAAGCCCTTGCCACGCCCGCGGCCGCGCTGCAGGCCGGCCCGCGCGAATGGCGCCGCCATGGCCTCGCCGATGCCCAGGTGCAGGCACTGCGGCAGCCCGATACCGCCATGCTCGGCACCAGCCTGGACTGGCTGCGGGCCTCCGGCCACCACCTGCTGGGCTGGCATGATCCCGACTACCCGGCGCTGCTGCGGCGCGTTTCCAGCCCGCCGCTGGCGCTGTTCGTCGCCGGCGACCCGGCGCTGCTGTGGCACCCTGCGGTCGCGGTCGTCGGCAGCCGCGCGCCGACCGCGGGCGGTCGCGACAACGCTTTCGACTTCGCCCAGGCCTTGGCGGCCTCCGGGCTCGCCGTGGCCAGCGGGCTGGCCGCGGGCATCGACACCGCGGCGCACGAAGGCGTGCTGGCGGCCGGCGGCCTGACCGTGGCCGTGCTGGGCACCGGCCCGGACGTGCCCTACCCGCGCGCCAACCGCGGGCTGCATGAGCGCATCGCGGCCGCCGGCGCCGTGGTCAGCGAACATCCCCCGGGCACCGGCGCGCAACCCGGACACTTCCCCAGCCGCAACCGGATCCTGGCAGGGCTGGCGCTGGCGACCCTGGTGGTCGAGGCCGCGCAGCGCTCCGGCGCGCTGATCACCGCGCGCCTGGCCGGCGAGGCCGGGCGCGAGGTGTTCGCGATCCCCGGCTCGATCCACAACCCGCTGGCGCGCGGCTGCCATCGGCTGATCCGCGATGGCGCCGGCCTGGTGGAGTCGGCGCAGGAGGTGATCGCCGCGATCGGCCCGCTGGCCGCCGGGCTGGCCGATGCCTTGCGTGGGCGGCTGGCCGACCCCACGTCTGGTGGCACGCCCGCGACCGGCCACCAACCTGCGCTCGGCGGCAGCGATCCCGACTACCAGCGCTTGTGGCAGGCCCTGGGACATGACCCAACAGGTATGGATCAGCTCGTCTCACGGACTGGATTGACGGCCGCAGGACTGTCCTCCATGCTGCTGGTCATGGAGCTGGAAGGCCGGGTCGCGGTGGAACACGGTCGTTATTCCCGCAAGCGCTGACAAGCCGGTTTACCGGCCTCCGCGCGGCGACGCAGGACGCGTCGCAACCGCCATCGCGGGACCGATGGCGGCGGCGTTCCCGCTGCGGCAGGGGCGCCACGACGCCGGCGGGCAGGGAGCCCGACGGCGACACACCGGAACGAGCCCCGGCTCGTGCCGGTTCCTCATCGACGCACCGCACGCGGTGCAGGCCGAGGGAAATGAAAGAGAGCATCCTGGACGTCCTGCTGTACCTGTTCGAACACTACTTCACCGAAGAATCCGCACCCCCGCCGGGCGACCGCATGCTGCTGGGCAAGGAACAACTGGCCAACGGCCCGCTGCTGGACGAACTGAGCCAGGCCGGCTTCAGCCCGGCCGAGATCCACAAGGCCTTCGACTGGCTCGATGCCCTCGCCGAGCAGCGCCCGGGCACCGCGGCGGCGCGCGCCGACGGCCCAACCCGGGTGTATTTCGGCCCCGAACTGGACAAGCTCGACGTCGAATGCCGCGGCTTCCTGCTGTTCCTGGAGCAGCACGGCGTGCTCGACGCCGACCGGCGCGAGCTGGTGCTGGACCGGGCGATGGCCCTGGACCAGGACGAGCTCGACCTCGACGACCTGAAATGGGTCGTGCTGATGGTGCTGTTCAACCAGCCCGGCGCCGAAGCCGCCTACGCCTGGATGGAAACCCAGATGTTCCTGGACGAGCCGGAACCGGTGCATTAGCCCCGTGTCCGGCGCGCCCCCGGCTTGACAGCCGTGGCCGCGGCGTGATTCCACTGTAATAAGGATGAACCGACGCCCGAGGCCCCCCGGCCCCGGGCGTTGCCTTCTAGCGCGCCCCCCCGCGACGCCTTCACGGCGCAGCCCCGCTCCGGACGAGACCCTCTGCCGCCATGGCCAAGAACCTGCTCATCGTCGAGTCGCCCGCCAAGGCCAAGACGATCAACAAATACCTCGGCAAGGACTTCACGGTCCTGGCCTCCTACGGCCATGTCCGCGACCTGGTGCCCAAGGAGGGCGCGGTCGACCCGGCCAACGGCTTCGCCATGCGCTACGACCTGATCGAGAAGAACGAGAAGCACGTCGAGGCGATCGCCAAGGCGGCCAGGCAGGCCGACCACGTGTTCCTGGCGACCGACCCGGATCGCGAGGGCGAAGCCATCAGCTGGCACATCGCCGAGATCCTCCGCGAGCGCGGCCTGCTCCAGGACCGCACCCTGAAGCGCGTGGTGTTCACCGAGATCACCCCGCGCGCGATCGCCGAGGCGATGGCCCATCCGCGCGACATCGCCACCGACCTGGTCGACGCGCAGCAGGCGCGCCGCGCGCTCGACTACCTGGTCGGCTTCAACCTGTCGCCGGTGCTGTGGCGCAAGGTGCAGCGCGGGCTGTCGGCCGGCCGCGTGCAGTCGCCGGCGCTGCGCATGATCGTCGAGCGCGAGGAGGAGATCGAGGCCTTCGTCGCCCGCGAGTACTGGTCGATCGAAGCCGAACTCGCGCACGCCTCGCAACCCTTCACCGCCAAGCTCAACAAGCTCGACGGCAGGAAGTTCGAGCAGTTCACCGTCACCGACGGGGACACCGCCGAAGCCGCGCGCGAGCGGATCGTGCGCGCCGCCGACGGCGCGCTGCACGTCACCGACGTCGCCAGCAAGGAACGCAAGCGGCGGCCGTCGCCGCCGTTCACCACCTCGACCCTGCAGCAGGAAGCCGCGCGCAAGCTCGGCTTCACCACCAAGCGCACGATGCAGGTGGCGCAGAAACTCTACGAAGGCGTGGCGATCGGCGAGGAAGGCACGGTCGGCCTGATCAGCTACATGCGCACCGACTCGGTCAACCTGTCGGCCGAGGCGCTGTCGGAGATCCGCGACGTGATCGCGCGCGACTTCGGCACGGGCGCGCTGCCGGACAAGCCCAACGCCTACACCACCAAGTCCAAGAACGCGCAGGAAGCGCACGAAGCGGTGCGCCCGACCTCGGCATTGCGCACGCCGTCGCAGGTGGCGCGCCATCTGTCCGACGACGAACGCCGCCTGTACGAACTGGTGTGGAAGCGCGCGGTCGCCTCGCAGATGGTGCCGGCCACGCTCAACACCGTCAGCGTCGACCTCGCCGCGGGCAGCGAGCACAGCTTCCGCGCCAGCGGCACCACCGTGATCGATCCCGGCTTCCTCGCCGTGTACGAGGAAGGCAAGGACACCAAGGCCAAGGAAGACGAGGACGAAGGCCGCAAGCTGCCGTTGATGAAGCCCGGCGAGCGCGTGCCGCTGGACCGGATCCACGCCGACCAGCACTTCACCCAGCCGCCGCCGCGCTTCACCGAAGCGGCGCTGGTCAAGGCGCTGGAGGAATACGGCATCGGCCGGCCGTCGACCTACGCCTCGATCATCCAGACCCTGCTGTTCCGCAAGTACGTGGAGATGGAGAGCCGCAGCTTCCGGCCGTCGGACGTCGGCCGCGCGGTCAGCAATTTCCTCAGCAGCCACTTCACCCGCTACGTCGACTACGACTTCACCGCCAGGCTCGAGGACGAGCTCGATGCGGTGTCGCGCGGCGAGGAGGAGTGGGTGCCGCTGATGGAAAAGTTCTGGGGCCCGTTCAAGGAACTGGTCGACGACAAGACCGAATCGGTCGATCGCAGCGAGGCCACCGGCGCGCGCGAACTCGGCGTGGACCCGAAATCCGGCAAGCCGGTCAGCGTGCGCCTGGGGCGCTACGGGCCCTACGTGGCGATCGGCGCGCAGGACGACGAGGACCGCGTGTTCGCATCGCTGCGCCCGGGCCAGTCGATGCACACCATTTCGCTGGCCGATGCGATCGAACTGTTCAAGCTGCCGCGCAAGCTCGGCGAATCCGGCGGCGAGCAGGTCAGCGTCGGCATCGGCAGGTTCGGCCCGTTCGCCAAGCGCGGCAGCGTCTACGCCTCGCTGAAGAAGGAGGACGATCCGTACACGATCGACCTCGCGCGCGCGGTGTTCCTGATCGAGGAGAAGGAAGAGATCGCGCGCAACCGGATCATCAAGGAATTCGACGGCAGCGACATCCAGGTGCTGAACGGCCGCTACGGGCCCTACATCAGCGACGGCAAGCTCAACGGCCGCATCCCCAAGGATCGCGAGCCGGCGTCGCTGACGCTGGAGGAGGTCACCCGGTTGCTGGAGGAAACCGGCAAGCCGATGCGCGGCCGCTTCGGCAAGAAGGCGGCGGCGAAGAAAGCGCCGGCCAAGGCCGCGAAGAAGGGCGCCGCCGACAAGCCACCCGCCAGCACCGCCGCGAAGAAGGCCACGAAGAAGACGGCCAAGAAGACGGCCAAAAAAGCGGCGGGGAAGACTGCCCGCAAGACCGCGGCGAAAACGGTCCGGGCGCCCGGCCGCAAGACCGCGGCCCCGCAACCCGAGGCCGCGACATCGCTGCTGACACCCGCCAAGGTCGTGCTCGGCAAGAAGCGCGTGGTGAAGAAGACGCCGGACGACGACGCGCCGTTCTGATCGCCAACCGCGTGCAGGCACGCGGCCGCGCCGGACCATGGCCCGGCGTCGCGCGGCCGCGCTAAGCTGGCGGCATGCCCGCATCGCTGACCGCCAATGCCGCCGCCGCCCTCCTGCGCCAGGGCGGCGTCATCGCCTATCCGACCGAAGCCGTCTGGGGCCTGGGTTGCGATCCCTTCGACGAGGCCGCGGTCCTGCGCCTGCTCGCGCTCAAGCAGCGCGCGATCGAAAAGGGTCTGATCCTGATCGCCGCCTCGGCGTCGCAATTCGACGGCCTGCTCGACTGGGATGCGTTGCCGGGTGCGCGGCGCGCGGAGGTAATGGCCAGCTGGCCCGGCCCGCATACCTGGATCGTGCCGGCGACAGCGCGGGTACCGCGCTGGATCACCGGCGCCCACGCCGGCGTCGCGGTGCGGGTCAGCGCGCATCCGGGGGTGGTCGCCCTGTGCAAGGCGTTCGCCGCGCCGCTGGTCTCGACCAGCGCCAACCGCGCAGGCGCGGAGCCGCCGAAGACGCTGGCCGAGTTCGATCCGAGGCTGGTGGCCGCGGTCGACGGCATCCTCGCCGGCGACACCGGCGGGCGCGAGCGTCCGAGCGACATCCGCGATGCGCGCAGCGGCGCGGCCTTGCGTGGTTGAGGCCTGAATCCGCGCGAACCGGCAGCCGGCGCCGGCTTGGCGTGATCGCCCGTGCAGCGCAAGATGCCCGCATGCACGACGTCCTGATCCGCCTGGCGTGGGGAATGTTGCTCGCGACGGCGTTATCGGCGTCCGCGGCCGACGTCACCATCTACCGCTGCACCGATGCGCACGGCCACCTGACCCTGCGCGATACGCCCTGCGCCAAGGGCGAGCGCCAGGAAACGCGCGAGATGCTGCGCCCGCGCGACGGCGCTCCGGCCGCGGCGCCCGAACCCGCGCGGCCAGGCACTGCCGAGGGCCCGGCGCCGGCGCCGGCGCGTGTCATGGTGCTGCGCCCGCCGCAACCGTTGTACGAATGCGTGACGCCCGACGGCGATCGCTACACCAGCGACACGCCCGAGGGCCGTCCGCGCTGGGTGCCGTTGTGGACGCTGGGATATCCGCTGCCGGTGGCGCCGTACCAGCGCGCGGGCGCCGACCTGGCCATCACCGGCGGCAATGTCAGCATCCACGCCGGCAGCACCGTGCTGGTGCCGCCGCCCGTGTACCCGGTGTATCCGGCGTATCCGGCGATGGCCGGCACCTGGATCCGCGATGCCTGCCACGGCCTGCCGCAACAGGAGGTGTGCGCCCGCCTGCGCGACCGCCGCGACGAGATCCGCCGGCGCTTCTTCAATGCGCAGCCGTCCGAGCGCGACCTGCTGCGGAACGAGGAGCGCGGCATCGACGCCCGCCTCGGCGACGATTGCGGGGGGGATTGATGCGGCGCGCGTGGCTGGTCGCGATGTTGTGCTGCGCGTTGCCGCCTGCGTCCGCGCCGGCCCAGCACCGGCAGGTGGTGATCTATCGCTGCACCGACGCCGGCGGGCATGTCACCCTGCAGAACGATGTCGCCTGTCCCCGGGGTACGCAGCAGCGCAAGCAGGTGGTGGACGTGCCGCCGCCGATGCCGACCTACCAGCCGCGCGAGGAACGCATGCCCGCGATCGTGGCCGCGGAAAGGGCCGAGGTGCAGGCCGCGATCGAAAGCGCGTTGCCCGAGCCGGTGCCGGCCGAGGAGCGCAAGCCGCCACCGCCCCTGTTCCAGTGCAGTACCTGGGACGACCAGTCCTACCTCACCGAGGACGAAACGCCGCAGGAACAATGCGCGCCGCTGCATGTGGTCGGGCTGGACGGCACCCCGCAGGGCGCCGCGCGCGCCTGCCAGGCCGTGGCAGACCAATGCCAGCCGGTCGCCGACGATGCCCTGTGCCGGGCCTGGAAGCGCCGCGTCGGCGAAGCCGAGTTCCGCTGGAAGTTCGCCGGCGCCGCGGACGACGACGCGCGCCACCTCGAATACGAGAAGCTCGCCGCGACCCTCGCCAACAGCAACTGCAACGAGTAGCGCGCCGGCGGGGCCGCCGCCGCCCATAGCCCCGGCGTCAGAACCCGTAGCGCAGGAAGCCGCCGTCGACCGCGATGCATTCGCCGGTGATGTAGCTGGACGCCGGCAGGCACAGGAAGGCGACCGCGGCGGCGACTTCCTCCGGCTCGCCGATGCGGCCCATCGGCGTGCGCAGCAGCACCTCGTCGAGATAATCGGGGTCCGCCAACTTGCCGGAGGTGCGGCGAGTGCGGATGTACCACGGCGCCACCGTGTTGACGCGCACCCCGTCCTCGGCCCATTCCACCGCCAGGTTGCGGGTCATCTGGTGCAGCGCGGCCTTGCTCATGCCATAGGGCGCGCCGCTGCGCACGTGGACCAGGCCGGAGACGCTGCCGACGTTGACCACGCTGGACACCGCGTGCTGGGTCAGCAGCGGGTAGGCGTAGCGCGACAGCTCGAAGGCGCTGAACAGGTTGACCTCGAAGATCTGCCGCCACTCGTCCTCGGTGTAGTCGTTGCTGGGGCGGGTGAGGTTGCCGCCGGCATTGTTGACCAGGATGTTGAGGCCCTCGCCGCGATCCTCGACCCAGTCCAGGATCTCGCGCCGCTGTTCCTCGTCGGCGACGTCGGCGACCAGCGCGTGCACCTGGTCGTCGCCGACCTCGTCGGCGAGTTCGTCGCGCGCGCGCTCCAGCGCGGTCGCGTCGCGCGCCACGATCAGCACCTGCGCGCCGAAGCCGAGCAGTTCGCGCGCGATCGCCAGGCCGATGCCGGCGCTGCCGCCGGTGACCAGGGCCAGTTGTCCGTCCAGGCGCCAGCGGTTGGAATCCATGGTCTCGTCCCATCGGCCTCGGCAACGCCGCGTGGGCGTAGCATAGCGCCGCACCGCTTCGCCCCTGCATGCCCTGGCGTGGCACAACGCAGCACCACGGAGACGCCGCATGACCACCTTTCCGCGCTCGATCGCCCTGTGCGCATTGCTGCTGTGCGCCGCCGCCTGCAGCAAGCCGGAACCGCCACCCACCGACCAGCCGCCGGAGCCACAGGCACAAGCGCAACAAGCGACCGAATTGCGCGACGCGATCCAGCGTCCGATCGACAGGGCCAAGGCGGTCGAGCCGCAGGTGCTCGATGCGGCCAGGCAGCAGCAGGCGGACATCGACGCGCAAACCGGCGGCTGATCCGGACGCGGAGCCGCATCGGCGACGCGCGTCGCCGCCATCGCCGCGCACCGCGACGTCCGCCGCGCGCGCCGGACCGGATTCAGGTCAGAACGGCAACGCCAGGTCCGGCTTGACGGCCAGCAGCTGTTCGCGGAACGCGGCCTGGATCCGCGACAAGGCCGCCTGCGAGTCGGCATCGAAACGCATCACCAGCACCGGCGTGGTGTTGGACGCGCGCACCAGGCCCCAGCCGTCGGGCCAGTCCACGCGCAGGCCGTCGATGGTCGAGTTGCGGGCGCCCTCGAACCTGGCCGCGGCGCGGAAGCGCTCGACGAACGCGTGCGGATCGCCATCGGGCGCGTCGACCTTGAGCTCCGGCGTCGATACCCCGTTGGGCAGCGCCTTGAGCTGCTCGCTGGCGGTTTCAGGCTTCGCCGCGAGGATTTCCAGCAACCGCGCGGCGGCGTAGATGCCGTCGTCGAAACCGTACCAGCGCTCGGCGAAGAAGAAGTGGCCGCTCATCTCGCCGGCCAGCTCCGCCTCGACCTCGCGCATCTTGGCCTTGATCAGCGAGTGCCCGGTCTTCCACATCAGCGGGCTGCCGCCATGGCGCAGGATGTGGCCCGGCAGCCGCCCGGTGCACTTGACGTCGTACACGATCACCGCGCCCGGGTTGCGCTCCAGCACGTCGGCGGCGAACAGCATCAGCAGCCGGTCGGGATAGATGTTCTCGCCGTCGCGGGTGACCACGCCGAGGCGGTCGCCGTCGCCGTCGAAGGCGATGCCCAGGTCGGCGTCCAGGCGCTCGACCATCCTGGTCAGGTCGACGAGGTTGTGCGGTTCGCTCGGGTCCGGATGGTGGTTGGGGAAGTTGCCGTCGATCTCGCAGTACAGCGGCGTGACCTCGGCGCCGACCGCCTCCAGCACGCGCGGGCCGAGCACCCCGGCGACGCCGTTCCCGGCATCGACCACGACCTTGAGGCGGCGGTCGATCTGCACGTCCGAGGCGATCCGTGCGACGTAATCGTCGCCCAGGTCGCGCTCCACCACGGTCCCGGGCGTGTCGGCCGTGTGCAGGCGGTCTTCGGCGATGCGCGCGTACAGGTCGGTGATCGCATCGCCCGACAGCGTGTTGCCGCCGACCACGATCTTGAAGCCGTTGTAGTCCGGCGGATTGTGGCTGCCGGTGACCGCGATCCCGCAGCCGGTGCGCAGCTGGAAGCCGCCGAAGTAGACCACCGGGGTCGGCGCCAGGCCGATGTCGATGACGTTGCGGCCGGCCTTGCGCAGGCCTTCGGTGAGGCCGGCGACCAGGTCGGGCCCGGACAGGCGGCCGTCGCGGCCGACCACGATGTCGCTCAGGCCCTGCTCGAACATCAGCGTGCCGACGGCGTGGCCGATCAGCTCGGCGACGCCGATGTCGAGCGTCTTGCCGACGATGCCGCGGATGTCGTAGGCGCGGAAGATGCCGCGGTCGATCCGCACCGGGCCCGGCCTGGCGGCCTCGGCGACGGCGACCGCGGGCGTCGCGCGTTCCTGCACCGGCGCCTGCTGGATCGCCTGCGCCAGCGTCGGCTCGGCATGCGGCGCGTCGACACCGGCGGCATCCGCGGCGCCGGCGCCGCGGCGCAGCGCCAGCCATGCCGCCAATGCCAGACCGGCCAGGACCAGCGCGGCCACGAACGACGGGGTCGCGCCGAGCCCGAACGCTCCGGCGGTCTCGTCCGGCAAGGCCGCGGCAATGCGCAGCCCGGTGCCCGGGACCTTGGCCGACAACGCCTCGGCGCTGGTGGCCAGCGACTGGTCGCCGCGCTCGAGCACGGTGTAGTTGCCCTGGCGCAGCGCGAGGTAGCTGTCGTCGGCGACGGCCGCGCCCTGCAACGCCTGCGTGGCCAGCGCCAGCGGCAGGCGCACGTAGGCGACGCCGGCGACGCGATCTCCGCTGCGTGCCGGCGCGGCGATCACCAGGCGCACGCCATCGTCCTTGACGATGCGCGCAACGGGCGCATTCGCCGCCAGCGCCGCCTCGGCCACCGCCAACCGGCCAAAACCGGTCTGCGGCAGCCCGGTGTAGGCGGCATCCAGGTCGGGCGCCAGGATTTCGACCTGCTCGACCCGCGGCCAGCCCGCTTTCAGTTGCGCCGCGGCGCCTGAGAGATCCCCCGTGCCCAGGGTGGCCTGCAGCGCCGAGGACCCGAGCCGGTCGCCGAGGCGGTCGAGTTCCTGTTGCAGCGCGTGCGCCGTGCCTTGCGCGGCCAGGTCACGCGCCTGCTCCAGCCCCTGCGCGCGATTGGCGTCGCGCAGCTGTTGCCAGCCACTCCATGCCAGCCACAGCGCCAGCAGCATGCAGAGCGCGGCCAGCACCGGCAACACGGGCCGCAGTTGCGCGGCGGACAGCCGCAGGCGCGGTTTGGAATCGCTCATTCTTCTTCCCCTGTCAGCGCACGCCGGTATGGCCGAAACCGCCATCGCCGCGCGCGCTTTGTTCGAAAGTATCCACCACCCGCAGCGCCGCGCGCACGATCGGCAGCAGCAGCAGCTGCGCGATGCGGTCCCCGGGGGCGATGGTGAAGGTTTCGCTGCCGCGGTTCCACACGCTGATCAGCAGCGGGCCCTGGTAGTCGGCGTCGATCAGGCCGGTGCCGTTGCCGAGCACGATGCCGTGCTTGTGGCCCAGCCCGGAGCGCGGCAGCACCAGCGCGCACAGGCCGGGGTCGGCGAGGTGGATCGCCAGCCCGGACGGCACCAGCGCGGCGTCGCCCGGCGCCAGCGCCAGCGGCGCGTCGAGCGCGGCGCGCAGGTCGAGCGCGGCGCTGGCGGCGGTGGCGTAGTCCGGCAGCGGCCATTGGTTGCCGAAGCGCGGATCTAGCAGCTTGACCTCGAGGGGTCGCGGGGCGGGCGTCGGGGGCATCAGTGCGGGGCGTCCACGCCGAAGCGTTCGAGGATGAGGTCGAGCAGGGCGCCGGCCAGTTGCGTCTTGGGCGCCGCGCCCAGCGTGCGGGCAAACCCGCCGGGGCCGTACACGACGAGCGCATTGTCGTCGCTCCCGAAGCCGCTGCCGGCCACGCCGACGCGGTTGGCGGCGATCAGGTCCAGGTGCTTGTCGTCGAGCTTGGCGCGGGCATGGCGCTCCACGTCGTCGGTCTCGGCGGCGAAGCCCACCACCAGCCGCGGCCGCAGCGGGTGCACGGCAACTTCGGCCAGCACGTCGGCGGTGCGCACCAGTTCCAGGGTCAGGCTGTCGATCCCGGCGGTTTTCTTGAGCTTGTGCGCGGCGAGCGTGCGCGGCGTCCAGTCGGCGACCGCGGCGGCACCGACGTAGGCATCGGCCGGCAGCGCGGCCAGTACCGCCTCGCGCAACTGCGCGGCCGAGCGCACGTCGATCCGGCGCACGCCGTCGGGGGTCGGCAGCTGCACGGGGCCGGCGACCAGCAGCACCTCGGCGCCCCGGCGTGCGGCCGCGGCCGCGATCGCGAAGCCCATCTTGCCGCTGCTGCGGTTGCCGATGAACCGCACCGGATCGATGTCCTCGTAGGTCGGGCCGGCGCTGACCACGAATCGCCGGCCGGACAGGGCGGCGCCGGCGGTCACGCCGCGCCCGCCAGCGCGGCGACGATCGCCTCCGGCTCGCTGAGCCGCCCGGGCCCGGATTCGCCCTCGGCCAGCGGGCCGTCGTCGGGGCCGATCACCTGCACCCCGCGGTCGCGCAGCACCGCCACGTTGGCCTGCGTGGCCGGATGCAGCCACATGCGATGGTTCATCGCCGGCGCCACCGCCAGCGGCGCGGTGGTCGCCAGGCACAGGGTGCTGACCAGGTCGTCGGCGACGCCGTGTGCCAGCTTCGCAAGGGTATTGGCGGTGGCCGGCGCGACCAGCACCTGCTGCGCCCAGCGCGCCAGTTCCAGGTGGCCCATCGCGGCTTCGGCGGCCGCATCCCACAGCGAAGTCCGCACCGGAAGCCCGGACACGGCCTGGAAACTCTGCGCGCCGACGAACCGCTGGGCGTTGTCGGTCATCGCGACCTGCACCCGGGCACCGGCATCGCGCAGCCGGCGCACCAGCTCGACCGCCTTGTAGGCGGCGATGCCGCCGCTGACGCAGAGCAGGACCCGGCGCCCGGGCAGGCCTGCCGGCGCGGCGGCATGGGTCGGCGCGGCTGTCATCGGTAGGAAATTTCCTACGTGCGATCGGGAACCTAGCTTACCCGAACCCGTGCGCCGGACCGATGCCGCGCGGTCCGTGCCCCGCGCACGCTGGCCCCATGCAGATCCGTGACTGGCCCGCCGCCGAACGCCCCCGCGAGAAGCTCGTCGCCCGCGGCGCCGCGGTCCTGTCGGACGCCGAACTGCTGGCGATCTTCCTGGGCTCGGGCCTGCGTGGCCAGGACGCGGTCACCACCGCGCGCGGCCTGCTCAACACCCATGGTCCGCTGCGCAGCCTGCTCGAGCGCAGCCCCGCGGACCTGGCCAGGCTGCCGGGCCTGGGCCTGGCCCGCGCCTGCCAGCTGAACGCGGCGCTGGAACTGTGCGACCGCTACCTCGCCGCCGGGCTGGAACGCGGCGAGGCGCTGACCGATCCCGGCGCCGCCGGCCGCTATTTCGCCCAGCGCCTGCGCGGGCATCCGTGCGAGGTATTCGCGGTGCTGTTCCTGGATACCCGCCACCGCGCACTGGCCTTCGAGGAGCTGTTCCGCGGCACCGTCGACGGCGCCGAGGTGCACCCGCGCGAGGTGGTGCGGCGCGCGCTTGCCCACAACGCCGCGGCGGTGATCGTCGGCCACAACCATCCCAGCGGCAGCGCCGAACCCAGCGCCGCCGACCGCGCCGTCACCGCGCGCCTGAAGCAGGCGCTGGCGCTGGTCGACATCCGCCTGCTCGATCATTTCGTGGTCGGCGACGGTGCGCCGGTGTCCTTGGCGGCAAGGGGCTGGGTCTGAGCCAAGGGCCGTCGCAAGCGTGTTGAGTCGCGCGCGGCGGCGCGTTTGGACCCCATCACCGGGCGAGGGAATTCGCGGCGCGGCGGCACGCGCGGCTGGGTCTGAGCGAAAAACCGCCTGAACGAGTCCTGCCCGCGCGCGGCGCGCCGTGAACGCTCTGTGGCCGGGATTTCGCCTTGCGCCGTACAATGCCGGTCGTTGAAATCCTCGTCGAATCCTTCGTGAAAGCCCAGCTCCGCGCCCTGCTCGAACAGGGCATCGCCGTCCTGCGCGCCAATGGCGCCCTGCCCATCGACGCCGCCATCCCGGAGTTCGTGGTCGAACGGCCGAAGGATCGCAGCCACGGGGATTTCTCCAGCAACGCCGCGATGCTGCTGGCCAGGCTGGCCGGGTCCAACCCGCGCGCGCTTGCGCAGGCCCTGGTCGACGCGTTGCCGGCCAGCGACGACATCGCCGCGATCGAGATCGCCGGCCCCGGTTTCCTCAACTTCCGCCTGGCGCCAGGCGCATGGCAGCGGCAGTTGCGCACGATCCATGCCGAAGGCGCGCGTTACGGGCACAACGCTTCCGGCAACGGCCACCGTGCCGGCGTGGAATACGTCTCGGCCAACCCGACCGGTCCGCTGCACGTCGGCCACGGCCGCGCCGCGGTGATCGGCGACTGCATCGCGCGGGTGCTCGCCGCCAACGGCTGGGCGGTCACCCGCGAGTTCTACTACAACGACGCCGGCGCGCAGATCGACAACCTGGCCAGGTCGGTGCAGGCGCGCGCGCTCGGCAAGGGCCCGGACGACGCCGGCTGGCCCGAGGACGGCTATCGCGGCGATTACATCGTCGACGTGGCGCAAGCGTACCTGCGCGGCGACACGGTCGAGTTCGAGGACCATGCCGTCACCGGCGCCCGGGATCCCGGCGACCTCGACGCGATCCGCCGGTTCGCCGTCGCCTGGCTGCGCCGCGAGCAGAACGCCGACCTTGCCGCCTACGGCGTGTCGTTCGACGTCTATTTCCTGGAGTCCTCGCTGTACGCCGACGACAAGGTCGAGGAAACCGTGCGCGAGCTGGTGAAGCACGGCCATACCTACGAGGAAGGCGGCGCGCTGTGGCTGCGCACCACCGACTTCGGCGACGACAAGGACCGGGTGATGCGCAAGTCCGACGGCACGTACACGTACTTCGTGCCCGACGTCGCCTACCACCTGTCGAAGTGGCAGCGCGGCTACGAGCGCGCGATCACCGAGCTCGGCGCCGACCACCACGGCTCGCTCGCTCGCGTGCGCGCAGGCCTGCAGGCGCTGGATGCCGGAATTCCCAAAGGCTGGCCGGAATACGTGCTGCACCAGATGGTGACGGTGATGCGCGGCGGCGAGGAAGTGAAGCTCTCCAAGCGCGCCGGCAGCTACCTGACCCTGCGCGACCTCGTCGACGAGGCCGGGCGCGACGCGACCCGCTGGTTCCTGCTGGCGCGCAAGCCCGATTCGCAACTGACGTTCGACATCGACCTGGCGCGCAGCCAGTCGCTCGACAACCCGGTGTACTACGTGCAGCTGTCGCACGCGCGCATCCGCGGGCTGTGGCGGCAATTGCGCGAGCGCGGCCTGGGCTTCGACCTCGACAACGGACTGCGGCAGCCGCTGGACCTGGACAACGCCGCGACCCGCAACCTGCTGACCGAGCTGTCGCGCTGGCCCGAGGTCGTCGCCGCCGCCGGCGAACACCTGGAACCGCACCTGGTCGCCGCCTACCTGCACGAGCTGGCGCAGGCGTTCCAGTCGTACTACAACGACCACCAGTTCCTGGTCGACGACGCCGACCTGCGCGACGCGCGGCTGGCGCTGGCGCTGGCGACACGGCAGGTGCTGGCAAACGGACTCGATTTGATTGGCGTCTCGGCGCCGGAGGCGATGTAGGCAATGGCAGCACGACGCGGCAAGTCGCAGGCGCGACGCAACAACGGCAACACCGGCGGCCTGCCCGGCTGGGCCTGGATGGTGCTCGGCATCGTGCTGACGATCGTGGTCGTGCTGGCGGCGCCGAAATACCTCAAGAGCGACGGCGGCGACGGTTTCTTCCGGCCCAGGCCCAACCCCGACGCGCAGCCGGCGACCGCCAGCGACAGCGGCGACGAGGCAATCGTGCCTGAGGACGGCAGCGATGCCGCGGGCAAGCCGCCCGCCGCCAGCGAAAAGCCCAAGGGCACCCAATACGATTTCTACACCCTGCTGCCGGCCGACGAAGTCGCGATGAGCGATGCCGAACTGGCCGCGACCGCGCGCGCCGAAGCCGAGCGCCGTGCAACCGCCGCCGCCGCTACCGACGCGGCGACCACGGCCACGGCAGCCGCGGCGCCGGCGGCGACCGCGACGGCGACCGCCGCATCGGCCACCGCGGCTGCGGCGCCCGGCAACGACGCGCCCTACATCCTGCAGGCCGGCGCCTTCGGCGCGTCCGGCGATGCCGAGGCGGTCAAGGCGCGGATCGCCCTGCTCGGCCTCAGCGCGCGGGTCGAGTCGGCGAGCATCAACGACAAGACCGTCTACCGCGTGCGCATGGGCCCGTACGGCACCGCGTCCGAACTCGCCGAAGCCAAGCGCAAGCTGGCCAACGGCGGCCTGCCGGCGCTGGCGATCAAGGTGAAGTAACCCGGCCCGTCGCTGCCGCTGCGACGCGCCCGCGCCATCCTGTCTTCCCGAGGAAGACCGCCATGCCGATCGAAGCCGCCCTGATCAAACCCGTGGTCGATGCCCTGATGGGGCTGTTCCGCCAGGGCGAGCACCTGCAGCTCAAGCGCAACGCCGAGGCCGCGCTGCGCGAGGCGATCCGCGAACTGCTGCTGGCCAACCCCGACGAGAACAAGGCCGCCGCGCGCATCGCCATCGCCAAGGCCGCCGGGATCCTGTCCGAGGACGTGGTGCTGGCCGAGGACATGCTGCAGAAGCATCGCGCGACCAAGGCGCGCACCCGCGGCAAGTCCGGCAGCGGCAAGTCGCGCAAGAGCGCCGCGACCAAGGTACCGGCAGCGGCGACGCCGGCTCGCGGCGCCAAGGCGCCGGGCGGACCGAAGCCGAAGAAAAAGCCGTAGCCGACCGGCCCGGATGCGGGCCGCGCACGCAACGCCGCGCCACCATACCGGTCCGCGGCTTGGCGAACGCGCGCGCGTTCTGCACAATCCGGCGTCCCAGTCTCCATGGCCAGTGCATGCCCTATACGGTCAACGTCGAACCACGACACCGGCTCGTCCGCGTCGTCTACACCGGCACGATCACCCTCGCCGAGCGCCAGGCCGCAGTCCAGGAAGTCATGCACATACTGGCCTCGGTGCAGTACCGGCGGGTGCTGATCGACCTCAGCGCCGCCAGCGCCGCGGACGAGGCGCTGGGCCTGAGCAATTCCTTTGCCACCGTGCTGGCGACCACGCCGCTGATCCGGGACAGCCGCCTGGCCTACGTGGTGAACCCGCACGATCACGGCAACCGCCTGATCGAGAACCTGGCCTCCGCCCGCCACGTCGCGCTGCGGCGTTTTCCCGACGGCGAATCGGCGCTGCTCTGGCTGGCCGAGGACGGCGAAGCCGCGGATTGACGGGCCGCGTGCCGCATCGCCAAGGCGCCCGGCACTAGAATCCGCGCATGGCAATCGATCCCAGGGGCACCGGCATGACCCGCACCGCCTTCATCACCGGCGCGACTTCCGGTTTCGGCCGCGCGGCGGTCGAACGCTTCGCCGCCGCCGGCTGGCGCGTGGTCGCCTGCGGCCGCCGCGCGGAGCGCCTGCAAGCGCTGGTCGACGCGCACGGCGCGGACCGGGTGCATGCGGCCGCGTTCGACCTCCGCGACGCCGCCGCGATGGCCGGCGCGCTCGATGCACTGCCCGCGGAGTTCCGCGGCATCGACCTGCTGCTCAACAACGCCGGCCTCGCCCAGGGCACGCGCCCGGCGCAGGAAGCGTCGCTGGACGACTGGCGCACGATGATCGACACCAACATCACCGCGCTGGTGACGCTGACCCGCGCGCTGCTGCCCACGCTGGTCGAGCGCCGCGGCGCGATCGTCAACGTCAGTTCGACCGCCGCCAACTATCCCTACACCGGCGGCAACGTCTACGGCGGCAGCAAGGCGTTCGTCTCGCAGTTCTCGCTCAACCTGCGCGCCGACCTGCACGGCACCGGGGTGCGGGTGACAACGCTGGAACCGGGCATGGCCGAAACCGAGTTCACCGTGGTGCGCACGCACGGCGACCAGGCCGCATCCGACGCCCTGTACAAGGGTGCACGGCCGATGACCGCGGCCGACATCGCCGACACGATCTTCTGGATCGCCAGCCTGCCGCCGCACCTCAACGTCAACCGGCTGGAGATGATGCCG
>JAKFDF010000122.1:0-2534 GCA_036676275.1 Lysobacter sp. | reverse complement strand
CGGCCTCATTTTGCAACCCGGATTTCTGGCGGCCCGGCACATCGCCGCGGGGCGCCTGGTGCCGGTGCTGCCGCAATGGCAGGAGTTCCCGGAGATCTCGCTGTATGCGCTGTATCCGGCCACGCGCCGGGTGCCGACCACGGTGCGCGCCCTGGTGGACTACCTGGTCACGGCCTTGCCGCCCGCCATGGCGGCGGCCGTGCCCTGAAGGGTTCACCCCACGCGCGCCGCCTTGCGCCAGGGCGGCACGGGCTGAAAGCGCGCCTGCAGGAAAGCCAGAAACAGCTTCACGCGCGCTGACACGCCGTGGCGCTGCGGAATCAGGGCGACGATGTCGGCGTCGGGCAGGCGCCAGCCGTCGAGCAGGCGCACCAGGCGGCCCGATGCCAGATGTTCGGCCACGTCCCATTCCGAACGCGTGATGATGCCCATGCCCTTCAGTGCCCACTGCCGCGTCACATCGCCGTCGTTGCTGCTCATCGCCGGCGCGATGCGCACCGCCGCGTCGGTGCGGCCCTTGCGAAAGCGCCAGAGCGAAACATCCTCTTCGTTTTCGCGCAGCACCAGGCACTGGTGGCCGCTCAATTCTTCCGGCCGCTGCGGCGGCGCATGACGGGCCAGGTACTCGGGCGAGGCGCAGAGGATGCGGGTGTTGGGGGCAATCGGGTAGGCGACCATGCTGGAGTTGGCGAGGTCGCCGATGTGCACGATCAGGTCGAACCGGTCGGCGTCGGCTGCGGGGGGCACATCGCTAAGCGTCAGCGCGACCACCAGCTTCGGGTGTTGCGAGTGAAAGTCGGCCAGCGCGCCGGCCAGGTGCTGCCGGCCAAAGCCCAGGGGGCCGCGCACATGCAGCGTGCCGGCCACTTCACCGGAACGCGCACGCAGGCTGTCAATCAGCACATCCAGCTCGGCCAGCAGGGTGAGGGCCTTGGTGTAAAACAGCTCGCCCTCATCGGTCAGGCTGAAGCGCCGGGTGCTGCGCTGGACCAGCTGAACGCCGAGGCGGTTTTCGAGCTGGCGCAGGCGCTGCGAGACAGCCGACGCGGTGACGTCCATGCGCCTGGCGGCTTCGGCCAGCGCGCCGCTTTCGGTCAGCGTGACAAAAAATCGCAGGTCGGTGGTGTCGCTCGACATTGGCTAAAGCGTCCGTTGGTGCATCCGTAAATGGACCCGTTAAAACATTCGTTAAAACTGCTTAGGGCAAGTGTTAGAACTGTTCAGTAATTCTACGCAATAGTGCTACTAAACTGAAGTCTCTGCAACCCAGCGCCAAGGCAAGACATGAGCGAGCATTACGACATCCTGATCCGCAACGCCGCCATTGTTGACGGAACCGGCGCCGCCCGTTTCAGCGGCGATGTGGGCATACGCGGTGACCGCATTGCGCGCATTGGCGACCTGCGCGGCGCCAGCGCCAGCACCGAGATCGACGCCGCCGGCATGGTGCTGGCCCCCGGCTTCATCGATGCCCACACCCACGACGACCGGCTCATGCTCTCGGGCGGCGACATGGCGCCCAAGGTCAGCCAGGGCATCACGACGGTGGTGGGCGGCAACTGTGGCGTATCACTGGCCCCCATGCCGCGGCCCATTCCCGACCCGGTGACGCCGCCGCTGAACCTGCTGGATGGCACCGGCGCGTGGTTTCGCTTCCCCGATTTCGCCAGCTACCTGGACGCCCTGCGCGCCCAGCCCGCCGCCACCAACTGCGCCATGCTGGTGGGCCACACCACGCTGCGCGTGGCCACCATGGACGACCTGACGCAGCCGGCGAGCGCCAGTGAGATTGACGCGATGCGCGCGCTGGTCGAGGAAGCCATGCAGGCCGGCGCCATCGGCGTGTCGACCGGCTTGTTTTACGAGCCGTCGATTGCCGCCCCGACCGAAGAGGTGATTGCCATCTGCGAGCCGCTGCGCGCGCACGGCGGCGTGTACTGCACCCACATGCGCAACGAGGGCGACGACGTCATCAAGTCGCTGACCGAGACCTTCCGCATTGGCCGCGAGGTGGATGTGCCGGTGGTGATCTCGCACCACAAGGTGGTCGGCGTGAAGAACTATGGCCGGTCGACCGAGACGCTGAAGTTCATTGCCGACAACATGGCGCTGCAACCGATCTGCCTGGACTGCTATCCCTACCCGGCCTCGTCCACCATTTTGTCGGCGCACCGCGCGGTCAATGCCACGCGCGTGACCGTGACCTGGTCGGAGCCCATGCCGGAATGCGCCGGCATGGACCTGGCCGACATCGTGGCCCAGCAGGGCGGCACGCTGGAGGAGGTGGTGGACCGCCTGACCCCGGCCGGCGCGATCTACTACATGATGGACGACCGCGATGTGCAGCGCATCCTGCAGTTCGACCAGACCATGATCGGCTCGGACGGCCTGCCGCACGATGAGGCGCCGCATCCGCGCCTGTGGGGCAGCTTTCCGCGCGTGCTGGGCCATTACGGCCGCACGCTGGGCCTGTTCACCCTGGAAACAGCCATCCACAAGATGACGGGCCTGACCGCGAAGAACTTTGGCCTGGC
>JAKFDF010000121.1:0-12491 GCA_036676275.1 Lysobacter sp. | reverse complement strand
TCGGCGCCGGGCGCGGCCGCAACGCCTCGCACCAGGACTAGCGGCGCCGCCTCGGCGCCCTCACGACACCATGCGGTCCCAGAAACCCTTGACGCCGTCGAGGAAGGTGCTGGACCTGGGCGAATGCTTGCGCGCGCCGTCGCCGACGAAGGTCGCCTCGAACTGTTCCAGCAGGGTGCGCTGCTCGGCGGTGAGGTTGACCGGGGTTTCGACCACGGCCTTGCAGTACAGGTCGCCGGGGCGGCGGCTGCGCACCGACTTGACGCCCTTGTCGCGCAGGCGGAAGACCTTGCCGGTCTGGGTTTCGGCGGGGATGCGGATCTCGGCCTCGCCGCCCAGCGTGGGCACGCGCACGGTGTCGCCCAGCGCGGCCTGCGAGATGCGGATCGGCACGTCGCAGTGCAGGTCGTCGCCGTCGCGCACGAAGATGTCGTGCGGGCGCACGCGGACCTCGACGTAGAGGTCCCCCGGCGCGGTGCCGGCGGGTCCGGCCTCGCCTTCGCCTGCCAGGCGGATGCGATCGCCGTTGTCGACCCCGGCGGGGATCTTCACCGACAACACTTTTTCCTCCTCGACCCGGCCATTGCCATGGCAGGTCGCGCAAGGGGTGCTGATGGTCTGGCCGCGGCCGCCGCAATGCGGGCAGGGCTGCTGCATGGTGAAGATCCCGCGCTGCATCCGCACCTGGCCGTGGCCATGGCAGGTGGCGCAGGTCTCGAGCCTGCCGTCTTCCGAACCGGTGCCCTTGCACGGCTCGCAAGGCGCGAGCGTGGGGATCTCGATGCGCTTCTCGATGCCGGCGACGGCATCCTCGAGGTCGAGCTCCATCACGTAGCCGATGTCGGCGCCGCGGCGCGGGCCGCGGCCGGGGCCGCCGCCTCCGAAGATGTTGCCGAAGATGTCGCCGAAGATGTCGCCCATGTCGCCGAACCCGGCACCGTGGCCGCCGCCGCCCATGCCCTGTTCGAACGCGGCATGGCCGTGGGCGTCGTACAAGCGGCGCTTGGACGGCTCCGAGAGCACCTCGTAGGCTTCCTTGCACTCCTTGAACGCTTCCAGCGCCGCCGCATCGCCGGGATTGCGGTCGGGGTGGTGCTTCATGGCGCAGCGGCGATAGGCCTTCTTCAGCTCCTCGTCGCTGGCGTTGCGGGCCACGCCCAGGGTTTCGTAGTAGTCGCGCTTGCTCATGCTCGGTGTTCGTTGGACTGGAGGCGGGTTTCGACGCGGCGGTCCGGCACCAGCCATATCAGGGCGACGGTGACGTAAAGCAATCCGGCGATCCACGGCCGGACGAAGGCCAGCGGGATGGCCGACAGGTACAGCGCGGGCGACAGCCATCCCTTCCAGTCGCGGCGCCCGATCGCCAGCGCCAGCTCGGATTCATCGCCGCCGTTGGCGCGGATCAAGGCGTGCTGGAACGGCACCCAGGCCAGCGCCGCCATCAGCAGGACCGCGCCATACAGCGCCACCGGCACCGCCGCGTAATGGTTTTCGCCCATCCAGGCGGTGGCAAAGGGGAACAGCGATACCCAGAACAGCAGGTGCAGGTTCGCCCACAGCACGCGCCCATCGACCCGGCGCGCCGCGTGCAGGAAATGGTGGTGGTTGTTCCAGTAGATGGCGACGTAGATGAAGCTCAGCACGTAGCTGAGGAATGCGGGCAGGACCGGGAGCAAGGCGCGCGCATCGGTGCCGTGCGGCACCCGCAGTTCCAGCACCATGATGGTGATGATGATGGCGAGCACGCCATCGCTGAATGCCTCGAGTCGTGCCTTGCCCATGCCTGGCCCCGCTCCCCGGAAACGGCGAGCGCCCGTTGGCGGGCGCTCGCATGCTGCCATCGTCGCAGGATCAAGCCTGCTTGTCGTCGTCCTTGACCTCGGTGAACTCGGCGTCGACCACGTCCTCGTTGCGCGGGGCGCCCTCGCCCGCCGGGGCTTCCGGGCCCTGCTGCGCGGCCGCCGCGGCGGCGAACAACGCCTGCCCGGCTTCCTCCAGCGCCTTGGACTTGGCCTCGATCTGGCCCTTGTCGTCGCCCTTCATCGCGGTCTCGAGTTCGGCGATCGCGCCCTCGGCGCGGCCGATCACGTCGCCGCCGACCTTGTCGCCGCTCTCGGTGATCGCGCTGCGGGTGGCGTGGATCAGGGCATCGGCGTGGTTGCGCGCCTGCACCAGCTCGTGGAACTTCTTGTCCTCCTCGCGGTGCGATTCGGCGTCCTGCACCATCCGCTGGATCTCTTCGTCCGACAGGCCCGAGCCGGCCTTGATCTCGACCTTCTGCTCCTTGCCGGTCTTCTTGTCCTTGGCGGTGACGTGGACGATGCCGTTGGCGTCGATGTCGAACGACACCTCGACCTGCGGCATGCCGCGCGGCGCGGAATCGATCCCGGTCAGGTCGAACTTGGCCAGCGACTTGTTGTAGCGGGCCTGCTCGCGCTCGCCCTGCAGCACGTGCACGGTGACCGCGGTCTGGTTGTCCTCGGCGGTGCTGAAGGTCTGCGAGGCCTTGGTCGGCACCGTGGTGTTCTTCTCGATGATCTTGGTGAACACGCCACCGAGGGTCTCGATGCCCAGCGACAGCGGGGTCACGTCGAGCAGCAGCACGTCCTTGACGTCGCCGGCGAGCACGCCGCCCTGGATCGCGGCGCCGATCGCGACCGCCTCGTCCGGGTTGACGTCCTTGCGCGGCTCCTTGCCGAAGAACTCGCCGACCGCCGCCTGCACCTTGGGCATGCGGGTCTGGCCGCCGACCAGGATCACCTCGCCGATGTCGCTGGCGCGCAGGCCGGCGTCGTTGAGCGCGACGCGGCAGGGTTCGATGGTCTTCTTGACCAGGTCGTCGACCAGCGCCTCGAGCTTGGCGCGGGTGAGCTTGATGTTGAGGTGCTTCGGGCCGGAGGCGTCGGCGGTGACGTACGGCAGGTTGACCTCGGTCTGCTGCGACGAGGACAGCTCGATCTTCGCGCGTTCGGCCGCGTCCTTCAGGCGCTGCAGGGCGAGCGGATCCTTGCGCAGGTCGATGCCCTGGTCCTTCTGGAACTCCTCGACCAGGTAGTCGATGACGCGCTTGTCGAAGTCCTCGCCGCCGAGGAAGGTGTCGCCGTTGGTCGACAGCACTTCCACCTGCATTTCGCCGTCGACCGAGGCGATCTCGATGATCGAGACGTCGAAGGTGCCGCCGCCCAGGTCGTAGACGGCGATCTTGCGGTCGCCGCCCTTCTTGTCCATGCCGTAGGCCAGCGCCGCGGCGGTCGGCTCGTTGATGATGCGCTTGACGTCGAGCCCGGCGATGCGGCCGGCGTCCTTGGTCGCCTGGCGCTGCGAATCGTTGAAGTACGCCGGCACCGTGATCACGGCCTCGGTCACGGTCTCGCCGAGATAGGCCTCGGCGGTCTTCTTCATCTTCTCCAGCACCTTGGCCGAGACTTCCTGCGCGGCCATCTTGCGGCCGTCGCTGGTCGCGACCCAGGCGTCGCCGTTGTCGTGCTCGACGATCGCGTACGGCACCAGGCCGAGGTCCTTCTTCACTTCCGCGTCGGTGAACTTGCGGCCGATCAGGCGCTTCACCGCGTAGAAGGTGTTCTTGGGGTTGGTGACGGCCTGGCGCTTGGCCGAGGCGCCGACCAGGACTTCGCCGTCCTTGGTCCAGGCCACGATGGACGGGGTGGTGCGGTCGCCCTCGCTGTTCTCGATGACGCGGGCCTTGCCGCCTTCCATGATCGCCACGCACGAGTTGGTCGTGCCGAGGTCGATGCCGATGATCTTGCCCATGTGATGCTCCCTCTCGGATCGTTGTCTGTCGTGGCGGTCGCGCCGCCGATGGTCGTTATCTGGGGGGTACGCCCGGGCAGTTCAAGCGATCTGCGCGGGTTTTGTGGATCAATCGTGCTGCGCAACCACCACCAGAGCCGGCCGCAGCAGGCGTTCGTTCAGCACGTAGCCCTTCTGGAACAACTGCGCGACGCTGCCCGGCGGCAGGCCGTCGGCCGCGACCATGCTCATCGCCTGGTGGCGCTCCGGGTCGAAGCTGTCGCCCGGCGCGGGCGCGACTTCGGTCAGGCCGTTGCTTTCGGCGATGCGGTGCAACTGGCGCAGGGTGAGTTCAAGGCCTTCGCGCAGCGGGTCGGCCTGCGCGGCGGCGGCAAGCCCGGCCTCCATGCTGTCGAACAGCGGCAGCAGTTCGCTCAGCAGGCGCTCGTTGGCGAACCTGCGCGCCATCTCGAGGTCGCGCGCTAGGCGCTTGCGCTGGTTGTCGAGGTCGGCCCGCTCACGCAGGGACTCGGCGCGCAACTGCTCCACTTCGCCCCGCAGCATCTCCAGTTCGGCGACCAGCGGCGTGTCGCCGGCCTCGTTCGCGGCGATCGTTTCGGCATCCTGCATCGGTGTATTGGTCATGCTCCAGCATCCATCCGCGGCAACCGTGCCGCCCTGGATGACTGGTATTAGGGCCACCCATGCCGGTTTCAAGGCGGGTGGGCGCGGCTCCGGCATGGGTCGTCGCGCCCGGGGCGGCAATCGTCCTGCCTGTCACTGCGCGTGGCGGGGCCCCGGCCGGGCCTGCGGACCCGGGCAGCCCGTGGGTGCGCTCAGGGCTGGCCCTTGAGGGCGTCGCCGAGTACCTCGGCCGCCGCCTGCACCACGGGAATCACCCGGTCGTAGGCCATGCGGCTGGGGCCGATCACGCCGAGCACGCCCATGATGCGGTCGCCGGACGCATACGGCGCCGTCACCAGCGACATCCCCTCCAGCGGCGCCAGCCCGGTTTCCTCGCCGATGAAGATGCGCACCCCGGGGGCGCGGATGGTGCGCTCCAGCAGCTGCAGGATCTCGCGCTTGCGGGCGAAGGTCTCGAACAGCTCGCGCAGCCGGTCCAGGTCCGAGAGCTCCTGCACCCCCATCAGCCGCGTCTGTCCGGCCAGCATCATGCCCTCGCTGAGCGTGGCCTCGCCGCCGCCACCCGGGTCGGACACGCCGTCGTCGCCCGCGAGCGCCTGCCCGGCCAGTTCGACGCTGTGCGCCAGCAGGGTTTCCATCTCGCTGCGCGCGGCGTTGAGTTCGCGCAGCAGCGCGGCGCGGACATCGGCCAGCGGATGGCCCGCGAAGTTCTGGTTGAGGTAGTTGGACACGCGCTCGAGCTCGCCGCTGTCGTAACCGCGGCGGGTGCGGATGACGCGGTTCTGCACGTCGTTGTCGGCGAACACCACGATCGCCAGCACCCGCTGCGCATCCAGCGGCACGAAGTCGATATGGCGGAAGGCGAACTGCTCGCGCCGCGGCACGCTGACCACGCCGACGAAGTGGCTCATCGCCGACAGCAGTTCCGAGGCGTTGCCGAGCAGTGCCTGGGTGCCGCCTCCGGCCGGTAGTTCGTGCCGCAACCGCGCCATCTCGCCCTCGGGCAGCGGTCGCAGCTGCAGCAGCGAGTCGACGAACACCCGGTAGCCCTGCGGCGTCGGCACCCGGCCGGCCGAGGTGTGGGGCGAGCTGAGCAGCCCGATTTCCTCCAGGTCGGCGAGGATGTTGCGGATCGTCGCCGGGCTCACGTCCAGTCCCGCATGCCGCGCCAGGGTCTGCGAACCGACCGGTTCGCCATCGCGGATGTAACGCCCGATCAGGGTACGCAGCAGTTGCCGCGCTCGCGGGTCGAGGGAATTGTCGTCGCCAAGGATCCGGGCCATGCACTGGATATAAGCCCGGGCCGCGGCGCGTGCAAGCCGGGCGGCGGGAACCCCGCATCGAACGCAGCGTTTGCGACGACAATCTCTTAGGCTATTGCGATGCTTACCCGCCTCGCCATCCGCGACTTCGCCGTGGTCGCCAGCGCCGAACTCGAGTTCGGGCCGGGACTGACCGTCATTTCAGGGGAAACCGGCGCCGGCAAGTCGCTGCTGGTGGACGCCCTGAACTTCCTCTCCGGCCTTCGCGCCGACAGCGGCGTGGTCCGCCATGGCGCCGAACGCGCCGAGCTGGCCGCCGCCTTCGACCTGGGCGATGCGCCCGCGGCCCGGGCCTGGCTGCGCGAGGCCGAGTTCGACGACGGCGACGACTGCCAGCTGCGCCGCACGCTGCGCGCCGACGGCGGTTCGCGCGCCTGGATCAACGGCCGCCCGGCGACCCTGGCGCAACTGGGCGCGCTGGCCGAAAGGCTGGTCGAGATCCATGGCCAGCACGAGCACCAGGCGCTGCTGTCGCGCGCCAGCCAGCTGGCGTTGCTGGACGCCTACGGCCGCACCGAGGCCGAATCGGCGGCCGTGCGCGACGCAGCGCAAGCCTGGTCAGCGCTGCTGCGCGAACGCGACATGCTGTCGCGCCAGGGCGACACCGGCGAGCGCATCGGCTGGCTCGAGCACCAGCTCGGCGAACTGCAACGCGAATCGCTCGAGCCCGAATCGATCGCCGAACTTTCCGCCGCGCACCGCCGCCATGCCCATGCGGCGGCCCTGATCGCCGCCTGCGACAGCGCCTTCTCGCGCCTGGGCGGGGACGACGGCCCTGCGCTGGGCCGGCAGCTGCAACAGGTGCGCGGCGAGCTCGGGCGCCAGCTCCAACACGAGCCACGGCTGGGCGAAGTCGACGCCATGCTCGACTCGGCCGCGATCCAGCTCGACGAGGCCCTGGCGTTGCTGGAGCAGGTCCGCGCCGACCTGGACCTGGACCCGGCCGCCTTCGACGAACTCGACCATCGCCTCGCCCGCCTGCACGAACTGTCGCGCAAGCACCGGGTCGCGCCGGAAGGACTCGCCGCACAGCGCGATGCCCTCAATGCCGAACTGGAAGCCCTGCGCGGCGCCGGCGAGCGGGTACGGGTGCTCGATGCGGAAATCGCGGCCGCGGCCGCGCGCTGGCGCCAGGCCGCGCAGGCCTTGACCGCCGTGCGCAGCCGGGCGGCGCGGACGATGTCGCTGGCGACCACCGCGCTGATCGCCGAACTGGGCATGGGCGGCGGCCGCTTCGAGGTCGCGCTGGAGCCCACGGGCGATGCGCACGACAGCGGCGGCCGCCCCGACCCGCAGGGCGCCGAGCGTGCCGAATTCCTGGTCGCGGCCAACGCCGGGCAACCGCCGCGACCGCTGCGCAAGGTCGCCTCCGGCGGCGAGCTGTCGCGCATCTCGCTGGCGATCGAGGTCGCCGCGCTGGGCCTGGACGCGGTTCCGACGATGGTCTTCGACGAGGTCGACTCCGGCATCGGCGGCGCGGTCGCCCAGATCGTCGGGCAGAAACTGCGCGCGCTGGGCGCCACCCGCCAGGCGCTGTGCGTGACCCACCTGCCGCAGGTCGCGGCCCAGGGACACACCCACTACGCGGTCAGCAAGGCCGAGCGCTCGGGCATGACCCAGAGCGCGGTGCAGGTGCTGGACGCGAAACAGCGCGAGGAGGAACTGGCGCGCATGCTCGGCGGCGTCGAGGTCGGCAAGGAAGCGCGCGCCGCGGCAAGGCGCCTGCTGCGCGACGCCGGCTAAGGACCTGTCGTCCCTTCTCCCCGCAAGCGGGGAGAAGTTGCCCGAAGGGTGTGCCGCTTTTCGCATCGGGGCAACGCGCAGGCGCATCCCCCACCCTGCTTCGCTGCGCGAAGCTGTCCCTCTCCCCGCTCCGCGGGGCGAGGGAGTCCGGCCGGGGGCTAGCGCTTCCTGCGCACGTACAGCACCAGCGCGTGTTCCTCGATCTGGTAGCCGTGCCTGGCGGCGATCCGCTGCTGCAACTCCTCGATCTCGTCGCTCTGGAACTCGATCACCTTGCCGGTGTCGATGTCGACCATGTGGTCGTGGTGCTCGCCGCGGTCGAGCTCGTACACCGCATGCCCGCCCTCGAAGTTGTGCTTGAGCACCAGGCCCGCGGCCTCGAACTGGGTCAGTACCCGGTAGACGGTCGCCAACCCGATCTCGTCGCCCTGGTCGAGCAGGTGCCGGTAGATGTCCTCGGCGGTCATGTGGCGGGGCTTGAGCTGCTCCAGCAGCGCCAGGATCCGCATCCGCGGATGGGTGACCTTGAGTCCGGCCTTGCGCAGGTCGTGCGATTCCATCATGGCTCCGGTGTTCTCGCGCGGCGCGCCGATCGATGTGGCGCGGGCGCCGCCGCGGGGGTGGGGCTTGCGTGTATTATCGGCCCGTTTTCCCACTTCCGCGAACCCGAATGCGCACGCTCCCCCTGCTCGCAACGCTCCTCGTCGCCATGGCCGCCTCGACGGCCGGTTGCGGCATCCTCTACAAGCAGCCGATCTACCAGGGCAACCTGCTCGACAAGGCCGCCGCGGACCAGTTGCAGGTCGGCATGAGCATGCAGCAGGTGCAGGCGCTGCTGGGGTCGCCGTCGATCGCCGACCCGTTCCACCACGATCGCTGGGACTACACCGCCACCCAGCGCACCGATCGCATCGGCCACGTCGAGATCAAGAATTTCACCGTGTTTTTCGACAACGGAGCGGTCAGCAGGTGGGAGGGCGACTACTTCCCTGAACAGGACGAGGCCCTGGTGCGCAGCACCCTGCAGGATTTTGGCCCCAACCTGTCCAAGGACGACAAGAAGAAGGGCCGCTAGGCGCCTCGTCGATCCGACCCCGGGCCCGGCGATTGCCGGGCTTTGCGTTTCAGCGCCGGCTGGCGCGCCGCCGACGGGCTTCCTTGGGATCGGCCCGCAGCGGCTGCAACAGTTCCAGGCGATCGCCATCGCGGAGCGTGGTCTCCCGCCCCACGCGTTCGCCGAACACCGCGTGGCCGCCGATGCCTTCCTCCGGCAAGCCGGATGCCTGGAGCGCGTCGGCCACGGTGGCGCCGTCGGCCAGCTCCAGCGCCACCGACGCGTGCCGCCGCGGCCAGGCGCGGATGACCTCAATCCGGATCATGGGTCGCGGCACGGGCATCGGCGACGCGCACGAAATCGTCGACCATGCGGTTGGCCAGGCCCTGGAGGCCGAGCGTCAGCGCCGGTGCCAGCAAGCGACTCAGCGGTTCGAACTCCAGCGTCAGCGTGACCTTGCACGCCGATTCGTCCAGGGCATGGAACTGCCAGCGCCCGGAGAGCTTGCGGAACGGCCCGTCGCGCAACCGCATGTCGATGTGGTGCGGCGGCGACAGCGTGTTCTCGGTGGTGAACCAAGTCCGCAGCGCCCCCATCCCGAGGTCCAGGCGCGCGACCACGTGCTCCTCGTCGGCCTCCAGCACCTGTGCGGCCTCGCACCAGTCGAATCTCGCGGGATAGGAGGCGATGTCGTTGACCAAGGCGAACATGCGCGCCGCGGAGTGCTCGACGAGGGCGCTGCGTTGGATTTTGGGCATCGGCGGCGTGGTCTGTCCGGAACGTCCGCCTTTCGGGGACAATGGGCACGATGAGCAGGAAGGCGACCAAGGATAAGGCAAACGGCGGCGGCACCATCGCCCTGAACAAGCGCGCGCGCCACGAGTACCACATCGAGGAACGCTTCGAGGCCGGGTTGGCGTTGCAGGGCTGGGAGCTCAAGTCGATCCGCGCCGGCCGCGCCAACATCACCGAAGCCTATGCGGTGATCCGCGACGGCGAGCTGTTCCTGTTCGGCGCGCAGATGACGCCGCTGATCTCGGCTTCCAGCCATGTCGTCGCCGACGCCCACCGCACCCGCAAGCTGCTGCTGCACAAGCGCGAGATCGACCAGCTGATCGGCCGGGTGCAGCGCGATGGCTACACCCTGGTGCCGACCGCGCTGTACTGGAAGGGCAACAAGGTCAAGGCGGAGCTCGCGCTGGCCAAGGGCAAGCAGACCCACGACAAGCGCCAGGCCGACAAGGAGCGCGACTGGAACCGCGAGAAGCAGCGCGTGATGCGCCGGCACAACAAGGACGCATAGGGCAACACCCCTTGGCTGCGCACGACGGCCGCCCCCTCGCCCTGCCTTGCTGCCTCCCCGCAAGCTGACGAAGGAACCGCGAACCCGCACCCGGTCACGCGGGCCAGGCGCTGCCGCCTGGCCGGGGCGAAGGGGTTGCCCTGCGGCCGGGTGGGGGCAAAGCCTGCGCCTCCGCCGGATCGCCCACACGGCGGCCGATGGCCGAACGCCTGCCATTCACCCCTCGTCGGGCTCCGGCAGCGTGAACCGGAATATCGCGCCCTGCCCCGGCTTGCCTTCGGCGCGGATCGTCCCGCCGTGGCGCTCGATGATCCGCTTGACCGACGCCAGGCCGATGCCGTCGCCGGCGAACTGCTCCTGGCTGTGCAGGCGCTGGAACGGCCGGAACAGCTTGTCCGCGTATTCCTGCGCGAATCCGGCTCCGTTGTCGCGCACGAAGAACGCGCCCCCGGGCTCGCGACCGAACTCGACCCGCGCATCGTCGCAGTCCCGGGTGAACTTCCAGGCATTGCCGATCAGGTTTTGCAGCAGGTTGCGGACCAGGCTTGGGTCGCCGGTCGCCTCCAGTCCCGGCGCTATTTCGACGGCAACCTGGCGCCCGGGCTCGTTGGCGCGCAGCTCGGCGACGATCTCGGTGGCCATCCGGCTCAGGTCCAGCGGCGCTGGCTTGATCCCGCCACGCCCCAGCCGCGCCATCTTCAGCAGCGATTCGATCAGCGAGCCCATGCGGCCGGTCGCGTTGCGCACCCGGGCCAGGTATTCGCGGCCTTCGTCCTGGAGCGCGTCCCCATAGCGTTCGCCGAGCAGGCGGCTGAAGCCGTCGATCGCGCGCAATGGCGCGCGCAGGTCGTGGGACACGCTGTAGGCGAAGGATTCCAGCTCCTGGTTGACGATGGTCAGTTCGCGCGTGCGCTGCGCCACGCGCGCTTCCAGGGTGCGATTGAGCGCCAACACCTGTGCCTCCGCGCGCAGGCGGTCGGTGACGTCCTCGACCTGTGCCAGCCGGGTGATGTCCTGGCCGATGTCGCCCGGCACCGGCGCGTAGGTCAACTGCACGTGGCGCAACCCGCCATCGGCGTGCAACAAGGTGCGGGTGCTGCGATGGACGCCTTGGCTGGCCAGTACGTCGCGCTCGCGACCGCGTTCGGATTCGCCCGGGCGGTCGATGAAGTGGCTGTCGAAGGTGCTGCCCAGCAGGCGTTCGCGCGGCTTGCCCAGGATCCTCGCCAGCGACGGGTTGGCGTCGACGATATGCCCGTCATGGCCCAGCAGGGCCTTGCCGATGGCCGAATATTCCATCGCGCTGCGGAAGCGCAGTTCGCTGCGCCGATAGGATTCGGTCATGCGCGCGGCCAGGCGCTCGGCCCGCAACTGCGTGCGCGCCAGCACCAGCGCGATCGAGAACAGCAGCAGCGAGGCGAATATGCCCACCGCCAGCGTGGTGCGCAGGTCGGTCATGCGCGCTTCGATGGCGGCCCGCGATTCGGACATGTAATCCAGCCGCCAGCGGCGGCCGTAGGCCTCCAGCATCGTGCTGCCGGTGAACGCGGGCGGATCCGCGTCCGGCTGTGCCGAGTCGGTATAGAGCGGCTGCTCGATGCCATCGGTCACGTCGACGATGCGCAGCGCCGGCCGCTTCGCGAGCTTGCGCAGCGAGGCATCGAGGAACGCTTCGATCCTGAACGGAACGAAGACCCAGCCCTGCATCGACTGGCGCCGCGCCGCGATGCTGGCTGGACGGTCCCCGGAGCGGTACACGGGCAGGAACAGCAGGGCCGCGGGCACCGTTTTGCCACGGTCCTGCAGCAGGCGCACCCGGCCGCTCATCCGCGGCTCGCCGGTGTCGCGGGCAGCCCGCATCGCCGCGTTCCGCACCGGTTCGGAATACAGGTCGTAGCCGATCGCAGCCAGGTTTTCCGGGGTTTTCGGCTCCAGGTACAGGATCGCTCCGTAGTACTCGCGTACCCCGTGCGGCCACACGCTGAACAGCCCTTCGCCGCTGTCGCGCAGCAGTCGCTGCAGGTCCGACAACTGCCCGGGCGTGGCGTAGGTGGCGAATCCGAGTCCCGCCACGGCGGGGAAGCGCGTGCCGATGTTCAGGCCGTCGACATAGTCCTGCCATTGCCTGCGGCTGGGACGGGCCACCGAAGCGAACAGCGACACGCCGCCGCGCGTGACCAGTTCGTATTTGTCCAGGCGCTGGACCAGCAGCGCCGTGGCCTCCTGGGTGCGGGCGAGGAAGTCGGCCTGGGCCGCCTTCATCTCGCGCGCATGCGCATTGCGCCAGTACAGGAACACCAGCAGCAACGACGCCAGCAGCACCAGTACCGCCAGCACATAGCCCGCCGTGGCGCTCAGGGGAACGCGCGCATCGCTGTCGTCGGCCGGCGTGGGGTGTGGGCGCATTGGCGAAAGCATAGCCCCTGGCACCGGCGCGTGAACCGTCCCTGCACAGCCGGGTTCCCGACCTTGCGCCGTGGTCCCTCGCCCCTATACTGGCCTGGTCGGCGACATCGACATTCCCGGGGATGCACTGGCTTCGACGGGGGTTGCGAAATCGCTTGGCGCATGCCGAGGGGGTAGCTTTCCTCGTTAATCCAGCTGCAAAAACCCAGACGCCAACGACGACGTCTACGCTCTCGCCGCTTAAGGCGTAAGCCCCGAACCCACTTGT
>JAKFDF010000120.1:0-6429 GCA_036676275.1 Lysobacter sp. | reverse complement strand
CATCTTCTGGTTCTTCGGGCATCCCGAGGTCTACATCATGATCCTGCCGGCGTTCGGCATCGTCAGCGAGATCATCCCGACGTTCTCGCGCAAGCCGCTGTTCGGCTACCAGGCGATGGTGTATGCGATCGCGGCGATCGCGTTCCTGTCGTTCATCGTCTGGGCGCACCACATGTTCACGGTGGGCATGCCGCTGGGCGGCGAGATCTACTTCATGTTCGCGACCATGCTGATCTCGGTCCCGACCGGGGTGAAGATCTTCAACTGGGTCAGCACCATGTGGCGCGGCTCGCTGTCGTTCGAGGCGCCGATGCTGTGGTCGATCGCGTTCGTGATCCTGTTCGCCATCGGCGGCTTCTCCGGCCTGATGCTGGCGATCGTGCCGGCCGACTTCCAGTACCACGACACCTACTTCGTGGTCGCGCACTTCCACTACGTGCTGGTCACCGGCGCGCTGTTCGCGATCATCGCCGCGATCTACTACTGGTGGCCGAAGTGGACCGGGCGCATGTACAACGAAACCCTGGCCCAGGTGCATTTCTGGTGGACGCTGGTGTTCGTCAACCTGCTGTTCTTCCCGCAGCACTTCCTCGGCCTGGCCGGCATGCCGCGCCGCATCCCGGACTACAACGTGGTGTTCGCCGACTGGAACCTGGTCAGCTCGATCGGCGCCTTTGGCATGTTCGTCACGCCGTTCTTCATGTTCTACGTGCTGTGGCAGTCCAAGCGCAACGGCGCGCTCGCCGAAGCGCGCGCATGGGAAGGCGCCAAGGGCCTGGAATGGACGGTGCCGTCGCCGGCCCCGCACCACACCTTCACCACCCCGCCGGTGATCCGCGACGGCGACCTCGCCCATGGCGACTTCGCGCACATGGACTACGAGTAAGCGACCGCCAGCCGCAGATGCATGAGCCGATGCCACCGATGAGCAAGCAGCAGGCCGCGCGGCGCCGGGGCGTCCGGCGCACGGTGCTGTTGTTCGCGGCGGTCGCGGTCGCGATCTACGCCGCCTTCATCCTCAGCGGGGTGCTGTCGAGCGGCGTGCTTGCCGGGGCGGGCGCGCCATGAGCGGCAACGGCCGCGGCAGCCTCAAGCTGGTGGGCGTGGCGCTGGGCGCCTTCGCATTCACCTTCGCGCTGGTGCCGCTGTACCGGATCGCCTGCGAGAAGGTGTTCGGCGTGCGCCTGGAGCAGGGCCCGGCGGCGGCCTCGGCAGGGACGACACCGGTTGCCGAGCGCTGGGTCACCGTGCAGTTCGATGGCGGCGTCAATTCGAAGTTGCCGTGGGCGTTCCACCCCGAGCAACTGACGATGCGCGTGCAGCCGGGCCGGCAGTACGAGGCGAAGTACTTCGCCCGCAACACCGGCACCCGCACGATCGTCGGCAACGCCGTGCCATCGATCGCGCCGGCGCGCGCCTCGGGCTACTTCAGCAAGACCGAATGCTTCTGCTTCACCGCGCAGGCGCTGGACGCCGGCGAGTCGCGCGACATGCCGGTGCGCTTCATCGTCGACCCGGCGCTGCCGGCCGACATCCACACCCTGACCCTGTCCTACACCTTCTTCAAGAACGACGCGCAGACGGCGCAGTTGAACGCGCCGAAAGCCGCGTCCGACCTGTCGCGCGCGGCCCCCTGATCGCACCACCTGCCGCAGCACGGAACCGGAAGACCACCATGGCCCAAGCGCACAGCTCCGACGCCCACACGCACGACGCGAACGTCTATTACGTGCCGCATGGCAGCCGCTGGCCGGTGATCGCCTCGGTGGCGCTGTTCATCACCATGGTCGGTTTCGCCAGCTGGCTCAACGAGGCCAGCTGGGGCCGGCCGCTGTTCTTCGCCGGCCTGGCGTTCCTGGCGGCGATCCTGTTCAAGTGGTTCGGCGACGTCATCACCGAGTCGTTGCGCGGCTACTACAACAAGCAGGTCGACAGCTCGTTCCGGATGGGCATGGTCTGGTTCATCTTCTCCGAGGTGATGTTCTTCGCCGCGTTCTTCGGCGCGCTGTTCTACGCGCGCCAGTACGCGATGCCGTGGCTCAACGGCGAGGGCGACGGGGTCATGACCAACAGCCTGCTGTGGCCGGAATTCGCGGCCGGCTGGCCGAGCAACGGCCCGGCCGCGGTCGGCGGGCAGTTCCAGACCATCCCGGCGTGGGGGCTGCCGCTGCTCAACACGCTGATCCTGCTGACCTCGGGCGTGACCGTCACCATCGCCCACCACGCGCTCAAGGCCGGGCATCGCAAGCAGTTGCTGGTGTTCCTGGGCTTGACCGTGCTGCTGGGCTGCACGTTCCTGTTCTACCAGGCCGAGGAGTACGTCCACGCCTACACCGAGCTCAACCTGACCCTGGGCTCGGGCATCTACGGCTCGACCTTCTTCATGCTCACCGGCTTCCACGGCGCGCACGTGACCCTGGGCACGCTGATGCTGGCGATCATCTGGCTGCGCTGCCTGAAGGGCCATTTCAGCGGCGAGGACCATTTCGCGTTCGAGGCGGTGGCCTGGTACTGGCACTTCGTCGACGTGGTCTGGCTGGGCCTGTTCCTGTTCGTGTACGTGCTGTAACCCGCATCCGCCCATCGGCGCAGCGCGCGGACGCAACAGAAAAGGCCGGCTTCGTGCCGGCCTTTTCGCTTCACCGGGGGCTGTCAGGGCGCGCGGCCAACGCCGTGCGGCGTGATCCAGCCCATGTAGATCGCCAGCGCCACCAGCAGGATCAGCGCGACCGACAATGCGATGCGCCTGGTCAATGCGTTCACGGTGCGCTTGGTCGTACCCTTGTCGACCAGCATGTAGTAGAGCCCGGCCCCGAGGTTCCACAGGATGACGCCCAGGAAAGCGATGATCAGCAGGGTCTTGAGCGAATCGTTCATCGGAGTGGCCTGCCTGGCGGATGCGTGGACGCGCCCGGTCGGCGCCGTGCCGGCATTATCGCAGCCGGAGGCGGCACGGGGGTGAGCGTCGGTCGCAACATTGCGTTCGGCTGGTTGCTGGCCTTGCTGGTGGCCGCGTTGTTCGTCCGGCTCGGCTTCTGGCAGCTGGAGCGCATGCACCAGAAGCAGGCGATGCTCGATGCGGTGCACGCGGTCCTGGATGATCGCCGTCCGCTGCCGCTGGCGGTGGCCGCCGATCCGGCGCGTGGCAGCGGTTACGACTGGAGCGCGGGGCCGGGCCGCTTCGCCGCGCTGCCGGCGATCCTGCTCGACAATCAGGGGCGCGGCGACACTGCCGGCGTCCGCGCCTACCGCGTGTTCCAGCCCGCGTCCGGCACGCCGCTGCTGGTCGAGCTGGGCTGGTTGCCGTTGCCCGGCGATCGCCGCCTGCCGGCGGTGCCGCTGCCGGCCGCGACCCGGCACGTCGCCGGCCTGCTGCTGCCGCCGCCCTCGGCGGGAATCGTCGATGCGCCCGCGGTCGCGCAGCCCGACGGCACGCTGCTGGCGATCGCGCTGGACCTGCCGATGCTGCGCGACACGTTGCGGTTGCCGGCACTGGCGCCGCGCGTGCTCAAGCTGGACCCCGCGCAAGGCCTTGGCGCCGGCCCCGCGTACGCGCGCGACCTCGACATCCTGCCCAATACGCTGCCGCCGCAACGCCACCTGGGCTATGCGGTGCAGTGGTTCGGGCTCGCCCTCGCGGTGCTGGCCACCGCGCTGGTGCTGACCTTCCGCAAGCCCGCCCGCAAGCAGCAAACGCGCGACCCGCGCACGAGCACATGATGACCGACCCCAGCCATCCGCACTTCCGCCGCAACCGCCTGCTGCTGCTGGCGATCTTCGCGATCTTCATCGGCACCATGCTGGTGGCCGGGGCGCTGCGCTTTTCCGGCTGGCGCCCGGCCGGGATGAAGAACCATGGCGAACTGCTGCAGCCACCGGCCGACCTGCGCGCGCGGACCCCGAAACTCGCCGACGGCGGCGACTACCACTGGAATCCCGCGGCGCGCACCTGGCGCATCGTGCTGGCGCCGCCGCCCGGTTGCACGGGCGCCTGCGCGGCAGTCGCCCGCGACATCGACATCGTCTGGAAGCTGATGGGTCGCAACGCCGACCGGGTCGACGTGCTGTGGCTGTGCGCCGAACCGGGCTGCAGCGCGCCGGCGCCGCTGCGGGACGACCCGGCGTTGCGCCTGCTGCGCCCGGATCCCGCGTTGCGCGCGGCGTTGCCGCGGGTCGACGCCGCATCCGGCGACCGCGCCCAGGGCGTGCCGGTGTACGTGATCGATCCCAACGGCTTCCTGATCCTGCGTTACCCGCCCGGCGCCGATCCCGCCGGGCTGCGCGCGGACCTTGCCAAGCTCCTCAAGCTGATCTGACATGAGCCCGACCCCGCGCCCCGTCGTGTTCCGCCTGCCCGGGCAAAAGCCGGCGTTGTACCGGCATTTCCATCGCATCGCCTGGCTCGCCTGCGCGTTGGCGTTCGCGGTGATCGTGTTCGGCGCCTTCGTGCGCCTGTCCAATGCCGGCCTGAGTTGCCCGGACTGGCCGACCTGCTACGGGCGCGCGGCATGGCCGAGCGCGGCGCAGGATGTCGCCAGCCATGCCGCCAGCGCGATCCGGCCGCTGGACTCGAGCAAGGCCTGGCGCGAGCAGCTGCATCGCATGCTCGCCGGTTCGCTCGGGGTGCTGGTGCTGCTGCTGGCGTTGCTGGCGGCGCGGCGGCAGCGGCACGGCATCGCGCAGGTGCTCGCCGCGGCGCTGGCGGTGGCATTGGCGATCCCGTTGTACATGCGCGGCCAGCACCTGGCCGCGACCTTGCTGGCGGGGCTGGGCGAGCTGGTGTTGCTGCAGGCGGCCGTGCGCTGGTCGCGCAACGATGCCGGCAGTCCCGCGCCGGGGTTGTCCGCGATCGCGGTGTTGACGCTGGCGGTGATCGTGTTCCAGGCGCTGCTGGGCATGTGGACCGTGACCTGGCTGCTGAAGCCGATCGTGGTGATGGGCCACCTGCTCGGGGGCCTAGCCACGTTCGCGCTGCTGGCGTGGATGGCGTGGCGCGCGACCGACCTGCCGATCCGCCTGCCGGACGCGGGACTGCTGCGGCGCTGGCTGTGGCTGGGCCTGCTGTTGCTCGGCCTGCAGATCGCGCTCGGCGGCTGGACCAGCGCCAACTACGCCGCGCTCGCCTGCGGCACCGACTTCCCGAAATGCGTCGGCCAGTGGTGGCCACCGCACGATTTCGGCGAAGGCTTCGTGCTGTGGCGCGGGATCGGCGTGGACTACGAAGGCGGCGTGCTCGATGGCGCGTCGCGCATCGCCATCCACATGGCGCACCGGATGATGGCCGGCGTGGTGTTCGCGTACCTGCTCTGGCTGGCGTCGAAGTTGTGGCGCACGCCCGGCATCCGCGGCGCCGGCGCGCTGCTCGGCGCGCTGCTGCTGGCGCAGGTGTCGCTGGGCATCGCCAACGTCAAGCTGGCGCTGCCGTTGCCGGTGGCGGTGCTGCACAACGCCGGGGCCGCGCTGCTGCTGTTCGTCCTGGTCGGCCTGCTGGCGCGCGTGCGCGCGCCGGAAGCGTGAGCGGGCGATGAGCGCGCAATCCTCCGTGATCCGCCAGTACTGGAGCCTGACCAAGCCGCGGGTGGTGGCGTTGATCGTGTTCACCGCCCTGGCCGGCAGCCTGCTGGCGATCGACGGCCTGCCCGACGCGCTGGAACTGCGCCACGGCCTGCTCGGTTTCCTCGGCATCTGGCTGGCGGCCGCGAGCGCGGCGACGATCAACCAGCTGCTGGATTCGCGCATCGACGCGAAGATGGCGCGCACCTCCTGGCGGCCGATCGTGGTCGGCCAGATCACGCCCGCGCGGGCGCTGGCGTTCGCGATCGTGCTGGCGGTGCTGTCGATGACGGTGCTGCTGGTGTTCGTCAACCTGGTCACGGCGGTGTTGACGTTCGTGGCGCTGATCGGCTACGCGGTCGTCTATACCCGCTACCTGAAGCGGGCCACGCCGCAGAACATCGTCATCGGCGGCATCGCCGGCGCCGCGCCGCCGTTGCTGGGCTGGGCCGCCGTGACCGGCATGCAGGGGCAGTGGGACTGGGCGCACGCGCTGCTGCTGGTGCTGATCATCTTCGTGTGGACCCCGCCGCACTTCTGGGCGCTGGCGATCTTCAGGCGCGACGACTACGCCCGCGCGATGGTGCCGATGCTGCCGGTCACCCACGGCGTGGAATACACGCGCTGGCAGATCCTGCTGTACACGGTGCTGCTGGTGGTGGTCTCGATCCTGCCGCGGCTGGTGGAGATGAGCGGCAACTTCTACCTCGGCGGCGCGCTGGTGCTGGGCGCGGTGTTCCTGTGGCACGCGTGGAAGCTGATGGACCCGCCGGACGAGTTCTACGCGATGCGCGTGTTCAACTACTCGATCGTGTACCTGATGGCGCTGTTCGCCTTCCTGCTGGTAGACCACTGGCTGCTGCCGTACCTGCAGCC
>JAKFDF010000119.1:0-3751 GCA_036676275.1 Lysobacter sp. | reverse complement strand
CTTCACCGGCGCCACCGCCCGCTCGGCGCGGCGGCGGATCCACAGGTTGATCATCTCCACGAACACCGAGAACGCCATCGCCGCGTAGATGTAGCCCTTGGGAATGTGCTGCCCGAAGCCGTCGGCGACCAGCACCAGGCCGATCATGATCAGGAAGCTGAGCGCGAGCACCTTGACCGTCGGGTGGCGCTCGACGAATTCGCCGATCGGCCGCGCGAACACCAGCATGAACACGATCGAGGCCAGGATCGCGGTGACCATCACCCAGCGCTCGTCGACCATGCCGACCGCGGTGATGATGGAATCCAGCGAGAACACGATGTCCAGCAGCATGATCTGCGCGATCACCGCGCCGAAGGTCGCGGTGGCCGCCGCCGTGGCGCCGCTGCTGGCGCTGGCGATGGTTTCGGTGGCGCCCTCGAGCTTCTGGTGGATCTCGTGGGTGGCCTTGCCGATCAGGAACAGGCCGCCGCCGATCAGGATCAGGTCGCGCCAGGAAAACGCGTGCCCGAACAGCGAGAACAGCGGCGCGGTCAGGCCGATGATCCAGGCGATCGCCAGCAGCAGGGCGATCCGGGTCACCGCGGCCAGCAGGATGCCGACCCGGCGCGCCTTGTTGCGCTGCTGCGGCGGCAGCTTCCCGGCCAGGATCGAGATGAAGATGATGTTGTCGATGCCCAGCACCAGTTCCAGCGCGGTGAGGGTGGCGAGGGCGATCCAGATTTCCGGATTGGCGAGCTGGTCCATGGCGGGGTTTCCGTGGTGGGGGAAAGCCGCCGCGCCGCCGCCATCGGCCGCGCGCGGAGGCGTGCTCCGGTGCGCGGCGGATCGATTGGCGGGGGTGCGGCGGTCTCGGCGCCACGGCCGGATTGCATCGGGATGATGCACCTTCGCCGTGAGCGGCGAAGGTCTTGCTCACAGGCCGGTGCTGGCCTGCTGCTGCACCGGAGCCGGGGCTCGTGATGACGGTGACAGCAATTGGGAGCTACTCCCCTTCGACGCGGAGACTAGCACGCGCGGGGTGGGCGATTGCGCGGGCGCGGGTGGGCGCGGGCCGCCGCCCGGCGGGGCCAGCCCCGGCAGCCGCCGCGTTCCGGCGGCCGCTGGCCTACAGGCACTTGAACAACTGCGCCGGCGCGTCCTTGCGCAGGCTGTAGCTGCCCAGCGCGGTCGTGGCGGTGCCGACCTCCAGCGTCATCTGCCCGTCGCGGACCCGGCCCTGGTAGACGGCGGGTTCGTGCGGCAGGACTTCGCCCATGCGCTCCGGCCCGCCGTGTTCGCGGACATGCGTGCCGGCGACCCGGAACGCGCCGTCCGCGCCTGCCAGCAGCGGGCCGTCGAGGGTGCCGTGGGCGCAGTCGTATTCGATCGTGCCGCCGTCCGCGCGCAGGTGCAGGGCGGCGTGGGCGCCGCCCCAGTCTCCGGTCACCAGCCGCGGGCCGGCGTCGGGTTGCAGCCCGGGCGCGGTGCAGGCGGCGAGCAGCAGGGGCAGGATCGGCAGGCAGTGTTTGCGCATGGGGATTCCCTGGCGGCGGGCATCGGCGGACGCGGCAACGCCACGATGACGGCCCCGGCGTAGGCGGCCGTGAAAACCGGCTGGAAGCGGTGAGTTCGCGGCCTCCCGGGGGCGGGGCGGCCGGATCGGGCCGGCGCTGAACGCCATTACCATTGCCCGATGCCGGATTTCACCGTCCACACCCTGCTGACCACGCCGCTGATCGAGGTGCGCGACGTGCTTTGCGCCGGCAGTTGCCGCCACAAGGGCGCGGTCGAGCGCGCGTCGCGCATGCAGCTGGTATTTCCCTACCGCGGCACGTACGTGCGCCATGTCGGCGACGACGAAGTCGTGGCCGACGCCAGCCAGGTGCTGTTCTTCCACGCCGGCGAGGATTACCAGGTCAGCCATCCGAATCCCGGCGGCGATGCCAGCCTGGCGCTGACGGTGGACGAGGCGCTGCTGCGCGAGGTCGCGCCACCGGCCTTGTTGCAAGCGCGCGAGCCGCTGCGCTTCCGCGAGCCGCGGCTGCGCATCGATCCGCGCGCGCAGGTGCTGGTGGCGCTGCTGCGCCACGCGCTGCACGAGGGCATCGCCGAGCCGCTGGAGGGCGAGAGCCTGGCGCTGACGCTGGTGCATCGCGCGCTGGCGCCGCGCGCCACGCACGCCGCCGGCGCCAGCCACGGCCGGCAGCGGCTGGTGGACCGCGCCAAGCTGGTGCTGGCGCGCGACCTGGCGCGGCGCTGGACGCTGGCCGAAGTGGCGGCGGAAGTCGGCGTGTCGGCGGTCTACCTCACCCAGAGCTTCCGCCAGGTCGAAGGCGTGCCGCTGTATCGCTACCAGCTGCGCCTGCGGCTGGCGCGCGCGCTGGACCTGCTGGGCGAAATCGAGGACCTCACCACGCTCGGCCTGCACCTGGGATTCTCCAGCCACAGCCATTTCAGCGCCGCGTTCCAGCAGGCCTACGGGCGCACGCCCAGCGAGTTCCGGCAGGCGGCGCTGCACCGCTGAGGGTGGGGCGGGTGGCTGCCAGGGTTGGAGGAGCTGGTGCTCGATGGGTGGGAGCTTGCCGGGGGATGTTGGCCGGTTCTGGCAGGGTGGATGCGTGCTGCGAGCGTGATACACACCCCTCACCCTGGTTCGCTGCGCGAACCTGTCCCTCTCCCCGCTCCGCGGGGCGAGGGCAATGCCGCTGTTGCGCCCGTTCCGCGACTCCGCTGGGCGAGGGCAATGCCGTTCCGCGACTCCGCGGGGCGAGGGCAATGCCGTTCCTGGCCGCCCTGCGGGGCTGTTCCTTCGCCCCGCTTGCGGGGAGAAGGTGCCCGCAGGGCGGATGAGGGGCCGCGTTAAACGGGACTGGGCGCAGAATCACCCGACCCCACACGAGGACTTCCCATGACCGTCAAGGCCTACGGCGCCCATGCCGCCGACCAACCGCTGCAAGCCATGGACATCGCGCGCCGCGCGCCGGGCCCGCGCGACGTGCAGATCGAGATCGCCTATTGCGGCGTCTGCCATTCGGACCTGCACACGGTGCGCTCCGAATGGGGCGGCACGAAATATCCCTGCGTGCCCGGGCACGAGATCGTCGGCCAGGTCAGCGCGGTCGGCAACGCGGTGGCGGGCTTCAAGGTCGGCGACACCGTCGGCGTCGGCTGCCTGGTCGGCAGCTGCCAGCATTGCGCGGCCTGCGCCGAGGGGCTGGAGCAGTACTGCGAGAACGGCTTCACCGGCACCTACAACGGCGCGACCGCGGACGCCCCGGGGCACACGCTGGGCGGCTACGCGCAGCGGATCGTGGTCGACGAGAAGTTCGTGCTGCGCATCCGCCATCCACGGGAACAACTGGCCGCGGTGGCGCCGCTGCTGTGCGCGGGCATCACCACCTACTCGCCGCTGCGGCACTGGAACGTCGGCCCGGGCAAGAAGGTCGGCATCGTCGGCATCGGCGGGCTCGGCCACATGGGCATCAAGATCGCGCATGCGATGGGCGCACGCGTGGTGGCGTTCACCACCAGCGAGGGCAAGCGCCAGGCGGCGCGCGACCTTGGCGCGGACGAGGTGGTCATTTCGCGCAGCGACGCGGAGATGAAGGCGCATGCGAACAGCTTCGATTTCATCCTCGACACCGTGGCCGCCAGCCACGACCTGGATGCGTTCTCGTCGCTGCTCAAGCGCGACGGCACCCTGGTGCTGGTCGGCGTGCCGGAGCACGCGCACCCGAGCCCGAACGTCGGCAACCTGATCTTCAAGCGC
>JAKFDF010000118.1:0-2239 GCA_036676275.1 Lysobacter sp. | reverse complement strand
CAGGATCGCGGCGACCATCACCGGCACGTACTGGTCGGCCATGCCGACCGCGGCGATCACCGAGTCCAGCGAGAACACGATGTCGATCACCGCGATCTGCGCGATCACCGCGGCGAAGGAATTCGCGGGCTTGGTGTGGATGTCCTCTGACTCGGGTTCGCCGACGACCTGGTCGCGGATCTCCATCACCCCCTTGAACACCAGGAAGATGCCGCCCAGCAGCAGCACCAGGTCGCGCACCGAGAACCCGTGCCCGAGCACGGTGAACAGGTCTTCCTTCATGTGCGCCAGGTAGGCCAGCGTCAGCAACAGGGCGACGCGGGTGATGCAGGCCGCGGCGATGCCGAACTTGCGCGCGCGCTCGCGGGTGGCCGGCGGCAGCCTGCTGACCGCGATCGAGATGAAGACGAGGTTGTCGATGCCGAGGACGATCTCGATCGAACTGAGCGTGACCAGCAGGATCCAGGTCTGCGGGTCGGCAAGCATGGCAAGACTCATCGAGCGATCATTCCAGGCAAGACGGGGGGTTCAGAGCAGGCGGGGGCCGAGGATCAGCCCCCAGGTCAGCAGCACGTTCAACATCAGCACGAACACCGCGGCCGAGCCCATGTCCTTGGCGCGGCCCGCGAGTTCGTGGTGCTCGGCGCCATAGCGCTCGATCACCGCCTCGATCGCCGAGTTCAGCAACTCGATGCTCAGCACCAGCATGCAGCTGCCGAGCAGCAGCGCGCGCTCGATCGCGGATGCGCCGAGCCACAGGCCCAGCGGCGCGAGCACGACGAACAGGTAGACCTCGAGCCGGAACGAGGATTCATTCAACCAGGCTGCACGCAGGCCCTGCAGCGACCACTTGGTCGCGAGCAGGATGCGGCCGGGACGCCGCGGCAGGTGGCCGAATTCGTCGGCCACCTCAGCACGCCAGCCCCGGCGCGGCGCCGGCTTGCCGATGCGCGACGGATCCGCGACACGGCGCTGGAACGCAGTGCGCGGCGGAGCGGGCAGCGGTGGAACGCTCGGGGGTCGGCATGGGTGGATGGCGTCCGGTGGTGCCAGGCGGCGGGCCGCGGCAGATGCGGTGATTTTGCCACAAGCCCCGCCACGGCGATGGCCGCCGCCCGCCCCGGCGTGACTTCCGGCAGGGGGTCTGGCGCCATGCGCATGCTATCGGTGACGGTCGCCGCCCGCCGGGCACCCGCGGAACCTGCATGAACGCCAGCGTCCAGCGCGCCAGCCAGGCCCGCTCCTTCAGCACCGTGTTCCTGATCGAACTGTGGGAGCGCTTCGGCTACTACGGCATGGCGGCGCTGCTGGTGCTGTTCATGGTGCAGAAGCTCGGCTTCGACGACCAGAAGGCCAACCTGACCTGGGGCGCGTTCGCGGCGCTGGTGTATGCGGCGCCGGCGATCGGTGGCTGGATCGGCGACAAGGTGCTCGGTGCGCGGCGCACGCTGGTGATCGGCGCGGTGGTGATGGCACTGGGCTACGGCTTGATGGCGGTGCCCTCGGACAACCTGCGGCTGCTGTATTGCGCGCTCGGCGTGGTGGTGGTCGGCAACGGCCTGTTCAAGGCCAATTCCGCCAACCTGGTGCGGCGCATCTACGAAGGCGACGACGCGCGCATCGATGCCGCGTTCACCTGGTACTACATGGCGGTCAACGTCGGCTCGACCCTGTCGCAGCTGCTGACGCCCTGGATCGCGGCGCATTACGGCTGGCACGCGGCCTTCGCCGTCTGCAGCGCGGGACTGGTGCTAGGCCTGCTGAATTACCTGCTGCTGCGCGACACCCTGGCGCATGTCGGGTCGCTGCCCGACGAGCTGCCGGTGCAGTGGGGCAAGTTGCTGGCGGTACTCGCGGCCGGCGCCGCGACGGTGCTGGTGGTGGCCTTCGTCCTGCAGCATCGCGGGATCGCGGTGCTGCTGGTCTACCTGGCGGGCCTGGTCGTGCTGGGCATCTTCGGCTGGCTGATCGCCCGGGGCGGCAAGGGGGAGCGCGCCGGGCTGGTCGCGGCGCTGGTCCTCACCATGCAGGTGATCCTGTATTTCATCTTCTACCAGCAGATGACGACCTCGCTGACCCTGTTCGCGCTGCGCAACGTCGACTGGAACCAGAGCCTGTTCGGCAGCCACCTGTTCACCTGGATCCCGGCGCAGTACCAGGTCCTCAACCCGCTCTGGATCTTCCTGCTGAGCCCGGCATTGGCCTGGCTCTACACGCGCATGGGCCGGCGCGGCAACGA
>JAKFDF010000117.1:0-8755 GCA_036676275.1 Lysobacter sp. | reverse complement strand
AGGCCCTACCCGGGCTGCCGGCGACGATGGCCGATGCCGATCGCCGCGCCGGGCGCTTCGAGCGCATGGTCATCGACCTGGCCGAAGCGCTGATGCTGGCTCCGCGCGTCGGCGAAACCTTCAGCGGCACGATCGTGGAGATCGAACGGCGCGACCGCGACGAAGGCGTGGTGATGCTGCATGCGCTGGCGATCGAAGCGCACGTTGCCTCCGAAGGAAAATTGCCGCTCGGCGACTCCGTGACCGTCCGGCTCGTGGAGGCCGACCCGACCACGCGCAGGGTCCGCTTCGAACTGGTGGCGTGACCACACGCCGGCCGGACAGCCGCGAACGGATTGGGCCAGCCGGCAATCGGACAATCTCGGAAGCCGGCCGCATCGCATCCGGCGGTCGCGCATGGGCACGCGGAGGAAGGATTTCTTCTCCCATTCGAGGGAGATGCGTCCTGAAGCGCACTCGCTGCCGCGACCTGGCGGGCCCGGCGCAACCGCCAGCCCTTTGCGGCGAATGTCCCCCGTCATCCGCCTGGCGGCGGATGCCTCCTCCTTGATTTCGCCGCAAAGGGCTGGCGGCCGCACCGGGCATCGCATGGCCGGACTGTCGAAAGCCGAGCTCTGCTTTGTGCTGGTTCGGCCCCCGCACAAGCGTCGACGCCGGGTGCGCAGGCCCTGGGGTGCGAAATCAAGGAGGAGGCGTCGGCCGCAGGCCGGCGCCGGGGGACATTCGCACCCCAGGGCCTGCGTACCCGGCGCCCCATGGGTCCAGCGCCTCCCAGGGTAGGAGTAGGACCAAAAAAGACGGGCCCGCAGGCCCGTCCTTGGTTCATTGCGATGACGCCGCGGTTCAGCCGGCGGTGACGCCCTCGCCTTCCTCGACCGCCTTCATCGACAGGCGGATGCGGCCCTGCTTGTCGACTTCCAGCACCTTGACCTTGACCATGTCGCCTTCCTTGAGCACGTCGCTGACCTTCTCGACGCGGTCGTTGGAGATCTGCGAGACGTGCACCAGGCCGTCCTTGCCGGGGGAGATGGTGACGAACGCACCGAAGTCCATCAGCTTGGCGACCTTGCCCTCGTAGATCCGGCCCGGCTCGACGTCCGAGGTGATCTGCTCGATGCGCGCCTTCGCAGCCTGGCCGGCGGCGGCGTTGACCGAGGCGATGGTAATCGTGCCGTCGTCCTGGATGTCGATCTGGGTGCCTGTTTCCTTGGTGATCGCCTGGATCACCGAGCCGCCCTTGCCGATCACTTCGCGGATCTTGTCGGGGTGGATCTTGATGGTGATCAGGCGCGGCGCGAAGTCCGACAGCTCCGGGCGCGGCGCGGTCAGCGCGTTGGCCATCTCGCCGAGGATGTGCAGTCGACCCGCCTTGGCCTGCGCCAGCGCGGTCTTCATGATCTCCTCGGTGATGCCCTGGATCTTGATGTCCATCTGCAGCGCCGAGATGCCCTTGTCGGTGCCGGCGACCTTGAAGTCCATGTCGCCCAGGTGGTCCTCGTCGCCGAGGATGTCCGACAGCACGACGTAGTTGTCGCCTTCCTTCACCAGGCCCATCGCGATGCCCGCGACCGGGGCGCTGATCGGCACGCCGGCATCCATCAGCGCCAGCGAGCTGCCGCAGACCGAGGCCATGGAGGAGGAACCGTTCGACTCGGTGATCTCCGAGACCACGCGGATGGTGTACGGGAACGACTCCATCGTCGGCATCACCGCCAGCACGCCGCGCTTGGCGAGGCGGCCGTGGCCGATCTCGCGGCGCTTCGGGCCCATCATTCGGCCGGCTTCACCGACCGAGTACGGCGGGAAGTTGTAGTGGAACAGGAAGTGTTCCTTGTACTCGCCGGAGACGGCGTCGATGATCTGGCCGTCGCGCGCGGTGCCCAGGGTGACCGCGACGATCGCCTGGGTCTCGCCGCGGGTGAACAGCGCCGAGCCGTGCACGCGCGGCAGCACGCCGACGCGCGAGGAGATCGGGCGCACGGTGTCGAGCTGGCGGCCGTCGATGCGGACCTTGGTGTCGAGCACCGAGCCGCGCATGGTCTGGTACTCGAGTTCGCCGAATTCCTTCGACATCTCGCCGGCATTCCAGCCGGCTTCCTCGGCGCGACCGGCCAGCGACTGCATCACGTCCTTCTTGATCGCCGAGATGGCGTCGCGGCGCTGCAGCTTGTCGCGCACCTGGAAGGCGCTCTCGAGCCTGTCGCCGACGGCTTCCTTGAGCGCGGAAATCATCGCGTCCTTCTTCTCGGGCGCGATCCAGGTCGACGGCCTGGTGCCGGCCTCGACGGTCAGCTCGTTGATCGTGTTGATGACCTTCTGCATCTCGCGATGGCCGAACATCACCGCGCCCAGCATCACGTCCTCGGACAGCTCGTCGGCCTCGGACTCGACCATCAGCACGGCGTTGGCGGTGCCGGCCACGACCAGCTCCAGGACCGAATCCTTCAGCTCGCTCACGGTCGGGTTGAGCAGGTACTGGCCGTCCTTGTAGCCGACCTTGGCGGCGCCGATCGGGCCCTGGAACGGGGTCCCCGCCAGCGACAGCGCGGCGGAGGCGCCGATCAGCGCCAGCACGTCGCCGTCGATCTCCGGGTTCATCGACATGACGGTCGCGATGATCTGGACTTCGTTCTTGTAGTCCTCGGGGAACAGCGGGCGTATCGGGCGGTCGATCAGGCGCGAAATCAGCGTTTCCTTCTCGGTCTGGCGGCCTTCGCGCTTGAAGAAGCCGCCGGGGATGCGGCCGCCGGCGTAGAACTTTTCCTGGTAGTCCACGGTGAGCGGGAAGAAGTCCTGCCCCTCGCGCTGCGACTTGGCCGCGACCGCGGTGACCAGCAGCACGGTGCCATCGCACTTGACCATCACCGCGCCGCCGGCCTGGCGGGCGATCTCGCCGGTCTCGAGCGTGACTTCATGGTTGCCGTACTGGAAGGTCTTGGTGATTTTTGCCACGTTGGAATTCCTTATTTCGAAATGTTCCGCACCAGGCCCATGCCTCGCGCGGTTCCTGCCAGGCCTGCCATTCCGAACGCAGTGAGGAATCTGCTTTCGTTTTCTGCCCGGAAAGCAGATCCCTCGCTTCGCTCGGGATGACAGGATAAAAACGAAACCGCGGCGCATTGCTGCGCCGCGGTCGTGGTATCGCTTACCGACGCAGGCCGAGCTTCTGGATCAGGGCCTTGTAGCGCTCGGCGTCCTTGCGGTGCAGGTAGTCGAGCAGGCTGCGGCGGCGGTTGACCATCATCAGCAGGCCGCGCCGGCTGTGGTGGTCCTGCTTGTGCGCCTTGAAGTGCTCGGTGAGCTGGGCGATGCGGGCGGTGAGCAGGGCGACCTGGACTTCCGGGGAACCGGTATCGTTGGCGCCGCGCTTGTGTTCTTCGATGACCTTGGAGCTGTCGATGGACATGGTGTTGCCTCTGGTAGATGCGTGGTCGGCAGAAGCGCCATCGCTTTCGCCAGCATCGCTGCTGGAGCGTGACGCACCGCCTGGCCCGCCGCGTGCGGTTGTAACGGGAAGGATGTGCCGATCCGGTTCGGTCAGCCTCGGAATTGTAGCCCGATGACCCTTTCCGGACAAGGCGTTAGCGTGCAGCGGATGCCGCGTCCGCGGCCTGCCGGCACCCCCGAAGCCCGTGGAATCCACGCCGCACGTGGCGGCTATGGCCGCGCACGGACGACCTGCTGCGTGGCCCAGGCGAACAGCCGCTGCGGTCGCAGGCAGCCGTCGGCAGCGACCTCGCCCAGGCCCAGCGCGCGCCCGGATTCATCGATGATGGCGACGCTGCCGGGCGGGTGGAAGCCGCCATCGACGCCCTGCCCCCGCCCCAGCCGCAGGGCCTGCGCGGCGGCGACGCGGACCTCGGGCCAGGCGGCCATGCCGGCCTCGATCGGCAACAGGCAGGCGTCGAGGCTGCGCTCGCCACGCTCGGCCAGCGCCTGCAGCGCCTCCAGGGTCCACATCCGGGGCTCGCGGAAGGGATCGACCCACAGCCGCCGCAGTTCGGCGACATGCGCGCCGCAGCCCAGCAGCTCCCCGAGGTCGCGGACCAGGCTGCGCACGTAGGTCCCGGAGCCGCATTCCACGTGCAGGCGCAGCAGCGGCGCGCCGTTTTCGAGCAGTCCATCGAGCAGGTCGGCGGCCGACTGCAGTTCGAAGGCATGCACCTCGACTTCGCGCTCCTCGACCTCGACCGTTTCGCCGCGCCGCGCCTTCGCGTACAGCGGCTCGCCGCCGCGCTTGAGCGCCGAATAGATCGGCGGACGCTGGCGGATGCGGCCGGTCAGCGCCTGCAGCGCTGCATCGATGCGCGCGATCGTGAGCTCGGGCACCGGGCGCTCGCGCAGCGGCTGGCCTTCGGCGTCGTCGGTGTCGGTGACCACGCCCAGCCGCGCGACGGTGTCGTAGGCCTTGCGCGCGCCGAGCAGGCCGCCGGCGATCTTGGTCGCTTCGCCGAAGCACACCGGCAACAGGCCGGTGGCGAGCGGGTCGAGGCTGCCGGTATGGCCCGCCTTGTCGGCGCGGAACAGGTGGCGGACGCGCTGCAACGCCTGGTTGGAGCTCAGGCCGCGCGGCTTGTCGAGCAGCAGGATGCCGTCGAGCTTGCGGAACACTGTGCGCGGCTTGTGGGTCATCGACGGCATTGTAGGGCGGAGAACAGCGTTACCCTCGCCCCGCTTGCGGGGGTGAGGGCGTGCGGCTTGCGAGCCACCGGCTCGCGCACGCCCGGACGCCCTTGCGCCCGGCGCAAGGGCCGGGGCACGGAGTGCGGGGTGCGGGGTGCGGGGTGCGTGGCGTGGATGGTGGATCGTGTGTGGCGCGACCCCGGATCGTGCGCGGGGGGTCTGGATCCGCGTCGCTCCGCCGGCCCCTCATCCGCCTTCGGCACCTTCTCCCGCAGGCGGGGAGAAGGACGCATGGCCACGGCCGGTCGGGCCTACGGCTTTGCGTCGTCGTCGGGCGCGAGGTCCGGCAAGTCGCGCAGCAGGTTCTCGATGCGTTCGCCGCGGTCGACCGATTCGTCGTAGTGAAAGTGCAGCTCCGGCACGTGTCGCATCTTGACCGCATGCGCGAGCTGGTAGCGCAGTTCCGGCGCCAGTGCCTTGAGCGCCTTGAGCGCCTCGGCCGCGCGCTCCGGCTGCAGCGCCGTCACCCAGACCTTGGCATGGGCCATGTCGCGGGTGACCTCGACGTCGGACACGCTCAGCGACGGCAACCCATGCCCGCGCACCGCCTCGTGCACCAGCGTGCCCAGCTCGCGGCGGAGCTGGGCGGAGACGCGGTCGGTGCGATGGAAGGACTTCTTCTGCGGCATCTCGTTCTTCGAATCCGGGTGCTTACAGCGTGCGCTGGACTTCGATGCGCTCGAAGCACTCGATCTGGTCGCCCGGCTTGATGTCGTTGTATGCCTTCACGCCGATGCCGCACTCGGTGTTGACCCGCACCTCGTCCACGTTTTCCTTGAAGCGGCGCAGCGATTCCAGTTCGCCCTCGAAGATGACGGTGTTGTCGCGCAGCACCCGGATCGGCTTGTGGCGCTTGACGACGCCCTCGACCACCATGCAGCCGGCGACCGCGCCGAACTTGGAACTGCGGAACACGTCGCGCACTTCCGCGGTGCCGATGATCTCCTCGCGGATCTCCACGCCGAGGATGCCGGAGGCCACCTGCTTCACCTGGTCGATCACGTCGTAGATGATCGAGAAGTAGCGCAGGTCCACGCCGGTGGTCTCGATCACCTTGCGCGCCGAAGCGTCGGCGCGGACGTTGAAGCCGATGATGGTGGCCTTGGAAGTCGCCGCCAGCTGCGCATCGGACTCGGTGATTCCGCCAACGCCGGAGCCGATCACGCTGATCCGGATCTGTTCGTTGGACAGCGCGGTCAGTGCTTCGCGCAGCGCCTGCACCGAACCCTGCACGTCGGCCTTGATGATCAGCGGCAGGCTCAACTGCGCCTCGCCCGCGCCCATCTGCGCCATGATGTCTTCCATGCGGTTGCCGGCCTGGCCGACCAGCCGCGTCTCGCGGCGCTTGGCGTCGCGCTGCTGCGCCACGTCCTTGGCCAGGCGCTCGTCGGCGACCACCACGAAGTCGTCGCCGGCATCGGGCACGCCCGACAAACCAAGCACCTGCACCGGGATCGACGGGCCCGCACCGGGCACCTGCTTGCCGGTCTCGTCGAACAGCGCGCGCACGCGCCCGTACTGCACGCCGCACACCAGGTAATCGCCCTTCTGCAGCGTGCCCTGCTGCACCAGCACCGTGGCCACCGGGCCGCGGCCCTTGTCGAGCGAGGATTCGATCACGACGCCCGCGGCGCGGCCTTCGCGGACCGCCCTGAGTTCGAGCACTTCGGCCTGCAGCGAAATGGCATCGAGCAGGGTGTCGACGCCCAGGCCGGTCTTGGCGGACAGTTCGACCATCTGCGTGTCGCCGCCGAAATCCTCGGCGACCACGTCCTGCGCAAGCAGCTCGTTCTTGACCCGCATCGGGTCGGCGTCGGACTTGTCGATCTTGTTGATCGCCACGATCAGGGGCACGCCGGCCGCCCTGGCATGCTGCACGGCCTCGATCGTCTGGGGCATCACGCCATCGTCGGCGGCGACCACCAGCACCACGATGTCGGTCAGCCTGGCGCCGCGCGCGCGCATCTGCGAGAACGCGGCATGGCCCGGGGTATCGAGGAAGCTGATCGTGCCCTTTGGCGTCTCGACGTGGTATGCACCGATGTGCTGGGTGATGCCCCCGGCCTCGCCGGATGCGACCTTGGTGGTGCGTATGTAGTCCAGCAGCGAGGTCTTGCCGTGGTCGACGTGGCCCATGATGGTGACCACCGGCGGCCGCGGCAGCTTCTCGCCCTGGACGTCCTCGACATGCGCCAGCAGTTCGCTCTCGGCATCGCCGGCGTCGGCGTGCACGGCGGTGTGGCCGAGCTCTTCGACCACCAGCACCGCGGTGTCGTGGTCGATGCTCTGGGTGATCGTGGCCATCACTCCCATCTTGAACAGCGCCTTGACCACGTCGCCACCCTTGAGCGCGAGCTTCTGCGCCAGGTCGGCGACGGTGATCGCTTCGCCGATCGCGACCTCGCGCACGATCGGCGCGGTCGGGCGGGTGAAACCGCTGCCCGAGCGCGACTGCTCCGCATGGCGGCGCTGCGGCCTGGCCTTGCCACGGCCGCTGGTGCTGCGGCGCGCGCGATCGGCCGCGCTCAGGTGCATCTGCCCGGCGAAGCGGCTGGCGCGGTCGTCGTCCTCGACGCCGGCGACCATCGCATGCGAGCCGCGGGTCTTGTGCTTGTGGCCGGCCTTGTCGTCGGCGCGCGGCGCGGCCGGCTTGGGATGGCCATGGCCATGGGCCTTGCGCGCGATCTCCTCCTCGGAAACGACCACCGCGGCGGCGGCACGGGCAGCTTCGGCGCGCGCAGCTTCTTCTTCCTTGCGCTTGCGCTCGGCGGCCTCCTCGCTGCGGCGCTTGTCGGTCTCCGCCAGGCGCTGCTGCTCGGTCAGGTTGCGCAGCCGGGATTCCTCCAGCTTGCGCAGGATCTCGGCGCGCTCGTCGTTCTGCGGCGCTTCCGCGCCCACGGCCACATCGCCCTGCTTGACCAGCGTGACCTTCTTGCGCACCACCACGTCGACCGTGCTGCGGTTCTTGCCGCCGCCGACCGTGAGTTCCTGCTTGCGGCTGCGGTTGAGGGTGATCTTCTTCGGCGTGGCGACGTCCTCGGCCGACTTCTCGGCCTTGCCGTGCGCGCGCTTGAGGAAGCCGAGCAGCTTCACCTTCTCGATGCTGGTGACGACCTGGTCGGGACCGTCGAAGCGCATGCCGGCCTCGGCCAGCTGCTCCAACAGTTTGTCGACCGGCTTGTTCACCAGTTCGGCCAGCTTGCGGATCGTGGTTTGTTGCGACATTCGGTTTCCGTGTCCTGTGGCCCGGTCGTGGCCGGGCGCGTGAAGCAGGCGATTCTACTGCGGTAGGGGTCGGGGAGCCGTTTCAGGGCTTCCATGGGTTCGTTGCGCTGCAAAAGACCTGTTTTTTTCGGAAGAAGGTGTGTCTACATCATCCGTCGTTTGCTTCCAGAGCGGTTTCCGATGGCCCGGCCATCCGGGCGCCGGTGGTTCGCGAGCGCAGCCGATGCCGACAGGGCGTCGGCCAGGCGCATCCGCTCACCCTTCCCGCTCCAGCCGCGCGATCTCCTCGGCGCGCGCGGCCAGGATCAGTGCCGCGGCGCGCGCCTCGTCCATGCCCTCGATGCCGAATTCGACGACCTCGTCGGCGCCCAGTTCCCCGAGGTCGTCGGCGGTGCGGATACCGTGGCCGGCCAGCGCGAACGCGGTCTCGTCGTCCATGCCCTCCAGCGACAGCAGGTCGTCGGCGGGCCGGTGCTCGTCGAGCTCCTCCTCCACCGCCAGCGCATCGTTGAGCAACGCGTCGCGGGCGCGCGAACGCAACTCCTCGACGATGTCCTCGTCGAAACCCTCGACCGCGAGCAGTTCGCCGACCGGCACGTAGGCGATTTCCTCGACCGTGCTGAAACCCTCGGCGACCAGGATGGTGGCGATTTCCTCGTCGACCTCGAGTTTTTCCTGGAACAGCGCGCGCGCGGCATCCTGCTCGGCTTCGGACTTGGCGGCGACCTGGTCCTGGGTCATGACGTTGAGCTGCCAGCCCGACAGGCGGCTGGCCAGGCGCACGTTCTGGCCGCCGCGGCCGATCGCCTGCGCCAGCTTGTCCTCGGCCACGGCCAGGTCCATCGAG
>JAKFDF010000116.1:0-3272 GCA_036676275.1 Lysobacter sp. | reverse complement strand
GCTGGTCGGCACGCTGTCGGGCGGCGAGCGCGGCCGCCTGCACCTGGCCAAGACCCTGCTGCAGGGCGGCAACGTGCTGCTGCTCGACGAACCGTCCAACGACCTCGACATCGAGACCCTGCGCGCGCTGGAAGACGCGATCCTGGAGTTCCCGGGCAACGTGTTCGTGATCTCGCACGACCGCTGGTTCCTGGACCGCATCGCCACCCACATCCTCGCCTTCGAGGGCGACTCGCACGTCGAGTTCTTCCAGGGCAACTACCGCGAATACGAGGAAGACAAGAAGCGGCGCCTGGGCGAGGAAGGCGCGCAGCCGCACCGGTTGCGGTTCAAGGCGCTGAAGTGACGCAGTGGCGCTCGCGCGCAACGCGTCCCCTTGCCACTGCGTCATCCCGAACGCAGTGAGGGATCTGCTTCGGGGCGCGGTGCAAGCAGATTCCTCGCTACGCTCGGAATGACAAGAGGGGAAATGACGATGGCTTTCATGCGGGCATTGCGGGATCGCTGGGCTGATTCCAACTCCCTCGTCTGCGTCGGGCTCGATCCGGAGCCATCGAAATTCCCGGCGCGTTTCACCGGCGATCCGGACGCGGTGTTCGCCTTCTGCCGCGACATCGTCGATGCCACCGCGCCGTACGCCTGCAGCTTCAAGCCGCAGATCGCGCATTTCGCCGCGCTTGCCGCCGAAGATGCGCTGCAGCGGCTCATCGCGCATGTCCACGCGATGCATCCGGGCATCCCGGTGATCCTCGACAGCAAGCGCGGCGACATCGGCAGCACCGCGCGGCACTACGCCGCCGAAGCCTTCGATCGCTACGCGGCCGATGCGGTGACCGCCAACCCCTACCTCGGCGGCGATTCGCTGCAGCCCCTGCTCGACCGGGCCGAGCGCGGCGTGGTGGTCCTGTGCCGCACCTCCAACCCGGGCGCGCGCGACCTGCAGGACCTGGTCGTGTCCGCCGAAGGCGGCGATCACCGGCCGCTGTACCAGCACGTGGCGGCGAAGGTCGCCCGCGAGTGGAACGGCAACGGCAACTGCATGCTCGTGGTCGGCGCCACCTGGCCGCGGCAGCTGCGGGAAGTCCGCGCGATCGTCGGCGACCTGCCGTTGCTGGTGCCCGGGGTCGGCGCGCAGGGCGGCGACGTCGAGGCGGTGGTGGCCAGTGCGAAGAGCGCCGACGGCACCGGCCTGGTCGTCAGCTCCTCGCGCGCGATCCTGTACGCCTCCGGCGGCGACGATTACGCCGATGCCGCGGCGGCCGCCGCGCGCGCGCTGCGCGACGAGATCAATCGTTACCGATAGGCGGGGGTTCGCCGCGAACAGCGGCACCCCTCACCCTGCCTCGCTGCGCTCGGCTGTCCCTCTCCCCGCTCGCGGGGAGAGGGTGCCCGAAGGGCGGGTGAGGGGTGCCGCTGTTGGCGGCGGAAGTCAGCCCCGGCGCAGCAACGCGCGCAGCGCCGCAACCGGGAACCGTCCCCAGATCATCGCGAACACCGCGCCGCGCGCGAGCACGCCGCGTCGCGCGGCCTCGAACTTGCGGAAGTAACGCCAGAATCCGCGGTGCTTGTGCCACTCCACGAACAACGGCCGGGCACGCGACGACACCCCGCGCAGATGCACCACGCGCACGTCGTTGGCGACCGCGACCACCGCGCCGGCCTCGCGTGCGCGCCGGCACAGGTCCAGGTCCTCGGCGTGCAGCCGGTAACCCGGGTCGAATCCGCCGATCCGCTCGAACAGGATCCGCGGCAGCAGCATCAGCGCGCCGGAGACGGCGTCGACCCGTTGCAGCGAGCGTTGCGGATCGAACGCAACGCCGAGCCGGGCCGCGGCGGGCGTGCGCAGCATGGCCGCGAAATCGGGATCCCGCCGGCGCGCGGCCGCATCGCGGATGCCGTCCTCGCCGACCAGGTCGGCGCCGAGCAGCCCGTTGCCGTCGAGCTGGCGATCGTGCTGGCGCAGGCGCGCGAGCGTGTCCGCCTCGACCATGCAGTCCGGATTCACGAACGCCAGCCAGGTCGCCGCGCCGACGTCGTCCAGCGCCGCCGCGCCCTGGTTGCAGGCGACCGCGAACCCCGGGTTGTCGGGATTGGCGACGAAGCGCAGCCGCGCGTCGGCCGCGGCGTGGCGTTGCACGATCGCCACGGTGTCGTCGCCGGAGGCGTTGTCGACCACGCGGATCGCGGCCACGCCGTCGGCGGCGCGCAGGCGCGCCAGGCAGTCGTCGATCGTCGACGCGCTGTGGTGCGTGACCACGATGGCGGCGATGTCGGGTACGTTCATTGCCCGCGCGTCCCGTCGTCGCCCTGCGCGCGACCACCGTCCGCGCGCGGGAACAGGTCGGCTTGCGGATGCGCGGCCTCGATCGCGGCATGGCATCGCGCCAGTTGCACGCGCATTTCATGCAGCGGGTCGTTCATCAGGAAATTCGCCAGGCGCGCGTGCCAGCCCGGCCAGCGCACGGCCAGCGCGTCGAGGTCGCCGTCGTCGGGCGCGCCCTCGCCGCCGCGGGCGACGAACGCGGTCTCGCACAGCGCGTTGCGCCAGCCCAGCCCGGACATCCGCAACGACAGGTCCACCAATGCCGCATACCAGGAACCATAGCTGGCGGCGTCGAGGCCACCCGCGCGCCGGCGCGCGCTGCCGCGCAGCGCGACCGCGTGCGCGACCGCGGCCGGCAGTTCCGGGTGTTGCGGCGGCATCGCCGCGCAGGCCTGCGCCAGCCGCGGCAGGTCGCCCGGTACCGGAGCGATCTCGCCGCAGCGCGGCCAGGCCGCGGCCTCGCCGGCATTGCACCAGGGCGTCGCGGTGGCGATCGCGGCATCGCGCGCGAAACATGCGGCCAGTTGCGCCAGCCAACCGGGCGTCGGGATGGCGTCGGCCGCGAGCACGACGACATCGGCATCCCCGCAGGCCTGGAGCGCCTCGTCCAGGTGCGCGACTTCGCCGATGCGGCGCTGGCGCCGGCTGTAGTCGGCCGCCAGCGGCGTGCGCTGCAACCAGCGCTCGATGATCGCCAGGCCGCGCGGCCCGGCCTGCGCATCGTCGGCCAGCCACACGCGGGTGCCGGCGGGCGTGCCGGCGTCGAGCGCGGCCAGGCAGGCGTCGAGGGCGTCGTCGTCGCTGCCGAGCGGCAGCACGACGATCGGGAGCGCGTCCCTGGCCGTGGCCACCCTGCCCGCCGCGATCGCCGTCACCGCTGCTTCGGCGTCCTGTACAACGGCTCCAGCGCGCGGAAGCGGCGGCCGTATTCGTCGGTCAGGTCGCGGGC
>JAKFDF010000115.1:0-2053 GCA_036676275.1 Lysobacter sp. | reverse complement strand
CACGCCCTCGCCGAGCATGGCGATGCCTTCGTTGGTGAAGGTGCCGAACACCCGCGAGGTGAAGAAGCCGCGGCTGTCGTTGACCACGATCGGGGTCTTCTTGATCTGCATGACGTAGTCGAAAGCGCGCGCCAGGGTCTCGTCGCTGGTCTGCTCGCCCCTGATGATCTCCACCAGCGGCATCTTGTCCACCGGACTGAAGAAGTGCAGGCCGATGAACCTGTCCTGCTGCTGCACCGCCTCGGCCAGGCCGGTGATCGGCAGGGTCGAGGTGTTCGAGGCGATCACCGCGTCGTTCAGCGCGGCGCGTTCGGCGGCGGCGGTGACGTTGGCCTTGAGGTCGCGGTCCTCGAACACCGCCTCGATGATCAGGTCGCAGCCGGCGAAGTCGGCTTCCTTGTCGGTGGTCTGAATGCGGTCGAGGATGGCGTCGCGCTTCTGGATGCTCATATGGCCGCGGCCGACCTTCTTCTCCAGCAGCTTGGCCGAGTAGCCCTTGCCCTTCTCCGCCGCCTCCAGCGACACATCCTTGAGCACCACTTCTATGCCGGCCAGCGCCGAGACGTAGGCGATGCCGGCGCCCATCATGCCGGCGCCGAGCACACCGACCTTCTTGGTCAGAGAGGGCGCGAACCCCTGCGGCCGCGAGCCGCCGGCGTTGATCTCGTTGAGCTGGAACCAGAAGGTGCCGATCATGTTCTTCGCCACCTGGCCGGTGGTCAGCTCGGTGAAGTAGCGCGCCTCGATGATCTGCGCCGTGTCGAAATCGACCTGAGCGCCCTCGACCGCGGCGCAGAGAATCTTCTCCGGCGCCGGGAAGCAACCCCGGGTCTTGTCGCGCAGCACCGAGGGGGCGATGGCCAGCATCTGCGCCACATTGGCGCTGGCCGGGGTGCCGCCGGGAATCTTGTAACCCTTCTCGTCCCAGGGTTGCACCGGATTGGGATTGGCGGCGATCCAGGCGCGCGCCTTGGCCAGCAAGTCGTCCTTGTCGGAGGCCAGCTCGTCGATCAGGCCGGCTTTCAGCGCGGCATCCGGGCGCACCTTCTTGCCTTCGGCCAGGTACGGCAGGGCCTTTTCCAGGCCAAGCAGGCGCACCATGCGCACCACCCCGCCGCCGCCCGGCAGCAGGCCGAGGGTCACTTCCGGCAGGCCGATCTGCACGCTGGAGCTGTCCAGCGCGATGCGGTGGTGGCAAGCCAGGCAGATCTCCCAGCCGCCGCCGAGGGCCGCACCGTTGATCGCCGCCACCACCGGCTTGCCCAGGCACTCCAGGCGGCGCAGCTGGCCCTTGATCTTCAGGATCATCCGGTAGAAGGCGTCGGCATCGGCCTTGCTGACCTTGATCAACTCGTTGAGGTCGCCGCCGGCGAAGAAGGTCTTCTTCGCCGAGGTGACGATCACCCCGGCAATCGAATCCTTCTCGGCCTCCAGGCGCTCGACGACCTGGCCCATGGCCTCGCGGTACTGCGCGTTCATGGTGTTGGCGCTCTGGCCGGGCATGTCGATGGTCAGCACGACGATAGCGTCCTGGCCTTTTTCGTAACGGATGGCGTCAGTCATTACTTAATTCCTTTCTCGCTGGCAGTTGCACTCAACTGGAGGACAACGCAGAAACCGTAGGAGCGGGCCATGCCCGCGATCATCAGCGCAACGTCGGCTTCGCGGGCATGGGACTCGGCGTCGCCCCCGCTCCTACGGCTGATCAGATTCGTTCAATAATGGTCGCTATGCCCATACCGCCGCCCACGCAGAGGGTGGCCAGGCCATAGCGCAACTGGCGCCGCTCCAGTTCGTCGAGCAGGGTGCCGAGAATCGCGCAGCCGGTGGCGCCGAGCGGGTGGCCCATGGCGATGGAGCCGCCGTTGACGTTGACCCTGTCCTCGCTGACGCCCATGTCCTTCATGAACTTCATCACCACCGAGGCGAAGGCCTCGTTGACCTCGAACAGGTCGATGTCCTCCACCTTGAGCCCGGCCTTGGCCAGCGCCTTGCGCGTGGCCGGCGCCGGGCCGGTGAGCATGATGGTCGGGTCGGTGCCGGTCACCGCGGT
>JAKFDF010000114.1:0-2540 GCA_036676275.1 Lysobacter sp. | reverse complement strand
CCGAGGAAGCGCCCTTCCATCGCCGCGGCCACGGTGCCCGAATAGATCACGTCGTCGCCGAGGTTGGCGGTGTTGTTGATGCCGGAGACGACGATGTCCGGTTCCAGCTCCAGCATGCCGGTGATCGCCACGTGCACGCAGTCGGTGGGGGTGCCATGCACGCACCAGGTCGACGCGTCCAGCTGCACCACGCGTACCGGCATGTCCAGGGTCAGCGAATTGCTGGCGCCGGAGCGATCGCGGTCGGGGGCGACGACCAGCACTTCGTGGCCGGCCTCGCGCAGTCCCCGGGCCAGGATCCGGATGCCGGGTGCGTCGACGCCGTCGTCGTTGCTGACCAGTACGCGCATGCAGTCCTGTCTTGCCTCGTGAGCGTGGAACCATGAAGGCGTGATCGCGAGCGCCCATGATAGCGGATGCGCGGCTACCGCCGGTCGCCCTGCAGCGGCAACCGCGCCACGCTAGGCTGGCGCCATGGGAAAACGCACGCCACCACCGCCCGGGGAACAACCGCCAGCGCCGCCAGGGGACGACGCGTCGCTGTTTCGCGCCGCCATCGGACCGGTGCGCGAACTGCCGCCGCGGCCCGCGCCGCCGCGCAAACCGCCGCCGCGCGCGCTGCCGCGCATGGCCGCGCGCGACGACGCCCAGGCCCTGGGCGAATTCCGGCGCGCCTTGCAGGCCGACGTGCTCGAAGCCGGCGATGCGCTCTGCTACCGCCGCGACGAAATCCCGCCGCGGGTGCTGCAGCGGCTGCGGCGCGGCCTGTACGCCGCGCAGGACGAACTGGACCTGCACCATGCCGATGCCGTGCGGGCCGAGATGCTGCTGCGCGATTTCATCAAGGCATCGCTGCGCGCCGGCCTGGGTTGCGTGCGCATCGTCCACGGCAAGGGCCTGCATTCGGACAGCGGCGTGCCGGTGCTGAAGAACCTCGTGGATCGCGTCCTGCGCCAGCGCGCCGACGTGCTGGCCTTCCATTCGACCCCGCCCGCCCAGGGCGGGAACGGTGCGGTGCTGGTGTTGTTGAAACGCTAGGCACCGCCGGGCTCAGGCGGTTCGCGGATCGTGTCCGGCAGCGTCGGTGATCGCCCCCAGCTCGGCCAGGACCGTGGTCGCATAGGCGCCCGGCGGCAGCGAAAAGCGCAGTTGCAGCGTCGCCGGGTCGAGCCACGCCCACGCCAGCGCCTGCGGCCGCAGGCGCGTGGCCCGGCGTTCCTGTTCCAGCCCGGCCGCTTCCAGCCCGGCGCGCAGCGCCAGGGATTGCGCGTCCGCCAGCGCCGCGGTTTCCAGTTCCAGGGCGGCATCGGTGGTGCGCAGCGCGCCGCGGCCCCACAACGGCGCACTGGGATGGATGTCGAATTCGGCCAGGCGCCGCGCCAGCACGTCGTTGAAAGGCTCCGGACCGAACACGCTGCGGCTGCCATCGAGCATCCACGCCTCGCCGTCGAGCGCCTGGTCCCAGTTGCCCGCGGCCACGCGCGCCGCCAGTACCCGGTTGAACAGCTGCGAGCGCGCCGCCGACAGCAGGTGCGTGCGTTGCGCGCGCGCGACGCGGCGCCCGCCGAACATCGCCAGCGCATTGCCGACATTGTCGCCGCCGCGGCCGAAGCGCTGCTCGCCGAAATAATTCGGCACCCCGCGCCCGGCGATCTCGTGCAGCCGGGCATCGATGGCGGCGCGATCGCCCCGCGCCTCGCGCAACACCAGTTCGAAGCGGTTGCCGGCCAGGGCGCCACGCGGCAGCTTCTTCGCATGCCAGGCGTGGGCCAGCACGCGCAAATCATCGCCTTCAAGTTCGGCGATGCCGGGTGCGACCTTCTTCGGCAGGTGCACGCTGAAGCGTTGCCGGGTGATCGCGTGGCGGTCCTTCAGGCCGGCATAGCCGATTCCGGCCTCGGCTATCCCGGCCCATTGCGCGATCCGCTTCGCGGCGAAGGCCGTGTTCATGCCGCGCTTCTCGACCACCAGCAGCAGGTGCTCGCCGCTGCCGCTGGGGGCGAATGCATCGAGTTCCTCGACCATGAAATCCCCGGGCGTGCCGCGGATCCGCGCCGACAGCACCGCCTGCCCGAGTGCCCGCGGCAACGCGCCGCGCGAATCGTCGTCCCGGCTCACTCGCGCACGAGCAGGCACGCCGCCTGCGCGGCGATGCCTTCGCCGCGCCCGGTGAACCCGAGCGCCTCGGTGGTGGTGGCCTTGACGCTGACGGCATCCACCGCGATCCCCAGCGCGGCGGCCAGCGTGGCGCGCATCGCCTCGACGTGCGGCCCGACCTTCGGCCGCTCGCAGACCACGGTGACATCGGCGTTGCCCACGCTCCAGCCGCGGGCGCGCGCCAGTCCGTCGCAATGCCGCAGGAACGCCAGGCTGTCGGCGCCCTTCCACCGCGGATCCGAGGGCGGGAAGTGCCGGCCGATGTCGCCCAGCGCGAGCGCACCGAGCAGCGCGTCGCACAAGGCATGGACGACGACGTCGCCGTCGCTGTGGGCGACCACCCCGCGGTCGTGCGGCACGCGCACGCCGCCGAGCATGACGTG
>JAKFDF010000113.1:0-16224 GCA_036676275.1 Lysobacter sp. | reverse complement strand
GGCGGCTGCGGCCAGACCGTCTTCGCCAGCAGCTCGTCGTCCCAGTCGAACGCCAGCGCACCGTCCTTGAGCAGCAGGCTGGCGAAGTTGAACAGGTTCCGGGCATACATCTCGCTGGCGTGCAGCGCGCCCGAGCTGGCCAGGTCCAGCGGCCCGGCGACCAGCACGCCGTCGTGGTCGACGGTTTCGCCGGGGCGGGTCAGTTCGCAGTTGCCGCCGGTTTCCGCCGCCAGGTCGACGATCACGCTGCCCGGCTTCATTCCGCCGGCCATCGCCGCGCTGACGATCTTCGGGGCCGGACGCCCGGGCACCGCGGCGGTGCAGACGACGACGTCGACGGTCTTGAGGTGCTCGCCGAGGCGGCGCTGCTGTTCGGCGCGCTCCTCGTCGGTGAGCGCGCGCGCGTAGCCGCCTTCGCCAGCCGCGCTGACGCCCAGGTCGAGGAACTTGCCGCCGAGCGATTCGATCTGCTCGCGCGTTTCCGGGCGCACGTCGAAACCCTCGACCTGCGCGCCCAGCCGCCTGGCGGTCGCGATCGCCTGCAGGCCGGCGACGCCGGCGCCGACCACCAGCACTTTCGACGGGCGGATGGTGCCCGCGGCGGTGGTCAGCATCGGGAAGAACCGCGGCGCCAGCTGCGCGGCAACCAGCATCGCCTTGTAACCGGCCATCCCGGCCTGCGAACTCAACACGTCCATCGCCTGCGCGCGGGTGGTGCGCGGCAGCCGTTCCAGCGGGAAAGCGACGATGTCCAGCGCGGCCAGCGCCGACGCGCGCGCCGGGTCGGCCTGCGGTTGCAGCGTGCCCACCAGCACCGCGCCATGCTGCAGGCGGGCGATCATGTCGGCTGGCGGCGGCTGCACGCACAACACCAGGTCGGCGGTCGCCAGCGCCGCGTCGGCATTCTCGACCAGCTGCGCGCCGGCTTCGGCATAGGCCGGGTCGGGGAAGTGCGCGGCGCGGCCCAGGCCGCGCTCGATCCGCACGGTGGCGCCGGCGGCGACGAATTTCCTGCAGGTTTCCGGGGTCAGCGCGACGCGGCGCTCGCCGGCCGCGGTTTCCCGGGCCACTCCAATGATCACCGCCATGCCCGACTCCGCCGCATCGATGCCCGCATCCTAGCGAATGCGGGCATGGCGTGCGCCTTCAGGCGGCCTGGGCGGTCGCCTGGCCGAGTTTCTGCCGCACCTGGCGCATGGCCTCGTCGAACGGCAGCTCGTCGGCCTCGGCGAACAGGTGCCCGCTTCCGACCAGCCCGGCCAGCTGTTCCGGCGAGGCCACCAGCTTGCGCACTCCGCGGCGGTTGACCAGCAGCAGGCGCGAGGTCAGCGGGCTGATCCAGGCGACCTTGACCGAGCCTTCCGCGCCGTTCTCGTCGAGCAGGCGCATCCAGTCCCCCGGCCGTAGCGCACGCATGCGTTCGGCGACCGCCGGGTCGAAGTCGAGAGTCGCGCTGCCACCCACCACCCGCAACAAGCTGGTGTCGTCGCTGTCGTCGGCCAGCTGCGGCATCGCCGGCTGCGCCCGCTGTTCGCGCGGAGCATCCGGGAACGCCAAAGTCCGCGCCAGCCCGGCCATCCATTCGCCGGCGACCTGGTCATCCAGGCCGGAACTGGACAGGCATTCCACCAGCCCGGCATGCAGCGCGAGCACGCGCCCGGCGACATCGCTGCCGGCGCCGCGCGCGGCGGCCGCGTCGACCGCGACCAGCTCGTCGGCCAGCGCCAGGACATTGGCGTGGTGTTCGGACGCCTGGCCTTCGCGCAGCAGCACCTGCACCACGTGGTGCTGCCAGTGGCGCTCGAGGAAATGGGCGATGGTCGGGGTCAGCATGTGCCCGGACATGCGTTGCGCCAATGCCGCCGCTGCCTGCAGGCGCGCCTGCAGCAGTCGCTCTCGGCCATGCACGGTTTCGGCCGAACGACGCTCGACCACCTCGGCGCGGCGCCGCTGCTGCTGCAGCAGGTCCTGCAGTTCATTGGCGGTCAGCTCGAAGATCGCCAGGTCCTCGTTGTATTCGGCGACCACGCGACCCACCAGCGCGTTGGCGCGCTGCAGCAGCTCGCGGTCCTGCGGCGAGGCGCCGTCGTTGCTCTCGCAGCTCAGCGCCAAGGCGTCGAGCAGGCGGCGTGCCGGGTGGTCCGGGCGCACGAACAGGTTTTCGTCGGTCAGCGCGACCTTGACGTAGGACATCACCAGCCGCGCGAACATCTGCCGCGACTCCCGCACCAGCGCATGGCTCTTGAGCAGCGACTCGAACAGCAGGCCGGTCAGGTCGATCGCGTCCTCCTGTTGCTGGTCCAGGCGGGTGTTGTCCGGATCCAGGCCCAGCCTGCGCGCGCCTTCGAGCAATTCCTCGCGGATCGCCTCGTTCAGCCCGCACTTGCCGGCCAGCGCCGCTTCGAACTGGCGCACGTTGTCCCGCTGCAGCAACGAGGCCACGCTGACCAGTTCCTGCACCCGCAGCTCGCGGCGCTCGGCCAGGCGACGGTCGGGCGCGTGCTCGCTGGGCACGGTCTGGTCGGCGAGCATGCCTTCGCGCCACTGGTGCAGCAGGTCGCGCAGGCGCTGGTGCTGCACGCGCGCCTGGGCGGAGGTGCGGAACACATCGGCGCCGACGGGCGCAGGTGCGGCCTCGACCGGCGCCGGCGCGACCGCCGGCACGAAGCCGCCGGCATTGCCTGCCGGCGCGGGCGCGGCCGGCGTCGCGCTGTCGTCGCGGCGCGTGTCGGCATGGAATCCATTGGCGGCCAGTTGCGTGTTGAGGCGGCCATACAACTCGCCCAGCACCTTGGCCAATTCCTGCTCGTACTGGCGGAACAGCAGCGGCTGCAGCGTCTCGGAGATGTCGGCGTCGCGGAAGGTCTGCAGGAACGCGCCGGCCAGGCGGGTCGCGCCGATCGGATTGGTGTTGGCCGGCGCGCCGAGCGCGGCGGCCAGCGCTTCGAAGCGCAGGTCCAGCATTTCCAGCGGACGCTGGTAGCGGCGACCGATGGATTCGGCCAGGCGTTGCCCGGCGAGGTGGAACTCGAGCTCGTTCTCGCGCACCAGCCCCATCGGCACCCCGGACTTGCCCAGGTAACCGCGGCCGCGGAAATCGTCGAAGCTGCGCGCGATCATTTCGCGGAAGCGCATGACGAAGCCGGCACTGCGCTGGCGCAGCGCCAGCACCGTCATCAGGTCCTTGCGTTGCGCGCTGCCGCTGCCGACGCGCAGGTTGTCGTGCAACTGGTCCTCGATCGGCCGATAGAGACCGCCCGGCACCGCGCCGAGTTGCTCGACGGCGATGCGCTTGAGTTCATCGAGCAGGCGCGCGGGATCGGATGCCGCCACGGTGGCCAGGCCGGTAGGATGTGTGGACACGATATACCCCAGGTGCCGCTGACGTATTGCGGCAAAAAACGACGTAAACGCGAGCATAGTGGCACCATGGTCGCCGTCCACATTCAGCAGCGGAATCTGTGATGACAGTCCCACTCCCGGCAGAAGCGGCCGCAGACGACCTCGGCTGCCTGAATGCGCGGCGCTCGGTCCCCGCCAGGCAATTGCAGGCGCCTGGCCCCGATGACGCCACGCTGGAACGCATGCTGCGCGCGGCTGTCCGGGTCCCCGACCACGGCAAGCGCATGCCCTGGCGCTTCCTGCGCATTGCCGGTGACGCCCGCCTGGCGCTGGGCGAGGCGCTGGCGGCCCGTGCGCTGCAGCATGACCCGGGCGCCGGGGGGGCGATGATCGACAAGGACCGGCAGCGGTTCGCCCATGCGCCGCTGGTCATCGCCGTGATCGCCAAACTCGGAGCGGACGGCAAGATCCCGGAGTCCGAACGTTTCTCGTCGGCCAGCTGCGTGTGCTTCGCGTTGCTGCAGGCGGCGCAAGCCTGCGGATTCGGCGCGCAATGGCTGACCGGCTGGCCGGCCTACGACCAGACCATCCTGCGCCTGCTCGGCCTGGGCCCGGACGAACGCATCGCCGGCTTCATCCACATCGGCACGCCCAAGCTCGAAGCGCCGGAGCGCGAGCGTCCCGATCCACTCGCGCTGCTGACCGACTGGGCGCCAACATGACCCCGTTCGACGCGGCCCGGGACGCACCCGCGCCCGAGGCCCGGCAGCATGCGGGGCCCACGCTCTACCTGGTCGATGCCAGCCTGTACGTGTTCCGCGCCTGGCATTCGATGCCCGACGAGTTCCGCGACGCCGACGGCTGGCCGACCAATGCCGTGCACGGCTTCGCCCGCTTCCTGCTGGAATTGCTGGAGCGCGAACGTCCCAGGCACATCGCAGTCGCCTTCGACGAGGCGCTGGACAGCTGCTTCCGCAACGCGCTGTATCCGGCCTACAAGGCCAACCGCGAACCGGCGCCGGAGGAACTCAAGCGCCAGTTCGGGCAATGCAAGGCGTTGTGCGGTGCGCTCGGGCTGGTGACGCTGGCGCACCGCCAGTACGAAGCCGACGACCTGATCGGCAGCGCCCTGCACTACGCGCGCGCGCACGGCCATCGCGGCGTGATCGTGTCGGCGGACAAGGACCTGTCGCAACTGCTCGGCCTGCACGACGAGCAATGGGATTTCGCCCGCGGCCAGCGCTGGGGCGCGGCCGGGGTCAAGGCGCGGCACGGGGTCGACGCCCACCAGATCGCCGACTACCTCGCGCTGTGCGGCGATGCCGTCGACAACATCCCCGGCGTGCCCGGCATCGGCGCCAAGACCGCGGCGGTTTTGCTGGCGCACTTCGGCAGCCTCGACGCGCTGCTCGCGCGCATCGATGAAATTCCCTACCTGCGCTTCCGCGGCGCCGCGGCCGCGGCGGCGAAACTGCGCGCGCACCGCGAACAGGCGCTGCTGTGCCGGCAACTGAGCACGATCGCGCTGGACGCGCCACTGGACCACGACCGCGACTTCGCCCGCGCCGTCGCCGATGCCGCGGCCCTGCTGGCCCTGTGCGAAGCGCTGCGCTTCGGCCCGCTGACCCGCCGCCGGCTGCACGCCGCCGCCGGCCTGGACTACGCCACGCCGCAATAGCGCGACGGCCAGCCGTTCCTTTCCCCCACGTGCGGGCCGTTCCTTCTCCCCGCCCGCGGGCCGCTTTCCTTCTCTCCTCCCGCCAGACGTTTCCTTCTCCCCGCCTGCGGGGAGAAGGTGCCCGAAGGGCGGATGAGGGGGCCGTCTCCCGCCACGCCGGTCACGTCCGCGCGGTAGCATCGGCGCATGGACCACGCCGACGAACTCAAGCTCCCGTCCGAAACCCTCTACGAAGGCAAATGGCTGCGCCTGCGCCGGCGCGGCCGCTGGGAATACGCCGAGCGCACCCACGCCGACGGCATGGCGGTGATCATCATCGCCGTCACCCCGGACGACAACGTGCTGTTCGTCGAGCAGACCCGCATCCCGCTGGGCGGCAAGACCATCGAGATGCCGGCCGGCCTGGTCGGCGACCAGCCCGGCGAGGACACGCTGGAAGACGCCGCGCGCCGCGAACTGGTCGAGGAAACCGGCTGGCACCCCGCCCGGGTCGACGTGCTGCTGGTCGGCCCGACCTCCTCGGGCATGAGCAACGAACGCATCGCCTTCGTCCGGGGCCGCGAACTGGTGCGCGTCGGCCCCGGCGGCGGCGACGCCACCGAGGACATCGTCGTCCACGAAGTCCCGCGCGGCGACGCGCCGGCGTGGCTGATGCGCAAACGCGGCGAAGGCTACGAACTCGACCTCAAGCTGTGGGCCGGGCTGTGGATGCTGGAACGCAACCCCGATGGCACGCCGGTCGAATGATCGGTCGTGCATATCGTCGAAAGCGAGGCGCCGCTATTCTCGCCCGGTTCGACCGCAAGCCACGCGGCACGATCGACACACTTCTGGCACAAGCCATTGGACGCGACAGTGCCTTGCAGAAGTCCGGATACCTGATGCACATGGCCCGTGTCGGGGCCAAACCATGAGTTAGACCTTGCCCGAGGGGAGTCGGCAACCGTGAAGAACATCATCGTGCTTATCATTCTTGCCGGCATGGCCTGGTTGGGATACGGAAAATTCAAGACCGCAAATCATTCGGCTTCCGCCAATGCAATTGCCTCGCCTGCCGAATACGCATCTGCGGAACAAGCCAGCGAAGCGGAAGCCGATTCGCCCTTTGAGTGCGACGGGCGCACGATGTGCCCGCAAATGACTTCTTGCGCCGAGGCAACCTACTTCATCCAGCATTGTCCCAACACCAAGATGGACGGCAACAAGGATGGAGTCCCTTGCGAGCGGCGGTGGTGTCAGTAGCGGCAAGGCCCAACAATTCATTGAAGCCGCTTCGCGGCCCGGCTTAATTCAGGCTTTGCCACCAAAGGAGGGAACTTCGATGCGATTTGCATTCCTGCTTGCCTTGGCGCTTTTGTTTGTTCCGCACGCTTACGCAGCCAAGCTAGAGAGCACCGATGCTGCCGTGGCCGTGACAGACCAGGTAATGAAGCGCGTGGCTTCCGGTGACTTGCGCGGAGGTTTTGAGCTTGCCAAGTCCTATACAGTGGTTCCGCCTGCCGAAGTTGACGCCATTCTGGGCCAAGCGGAACTGCAGCGACCGATGCTTGTCGCGCGATTCGGAAAGAGCATCGGATACGAACTTATTCGCAATGACGCTGTCGGCGACTCCCTGTCGCAAATCGTTTACATTCAACGATTCGAGAAGCACGCCATGGTATGGCGTTTCGTGCTCTATCGCGGAAGCGATGGCTGGACTATCAATTCCTTCAAATACGCAGATGACATCGCGTCAGTCTTTTGACGGCTGACAGTCCATCCAAGCCCATGCCGCATCGCGGCTTGGCCCGGCTCAGGCGTTGGGTGGCAGGAGGTCGCTCCATGAAGGCATCCGTCTTCGTCGGCACCAGCCTCGATGGTTTCATGGCCCGCGCCGACGGCGCGCTCGACTTCCTGCCGCATGGTGGTGGCGAGCCCCACGGCTACGACGAGTTCATGGCCACGGTGGATGCGCTGGTCATAGGCCGCAACACCTTCGATGCGGTCCTCGCCTTCGATCCGTGGCCGTACGGCAGGAAGCCCGTGTTCGTGCTCAGCACCCGCGCCTTGCCCCCGGCCCCGCCGGGAGCCGTGGTGGAGCGCATGTCGGGAACGCCGGCCGAGATCGTTTCGCTGCTCGACGCCCGCGGCATCCGGCACATCTATGTCGACGGCGGGATCACCATCCAGCGGTTCCTCCGGGCCGGGCTGATCCAGCGTCTCGTCGTCACCCGTGTTCCCGTGCTGATCGGCACCGGGATTCCGCTCTTCGGCCCCCTGCCGCGCGACATCACCCTCACCCATGTCCGCACGCAGCAATACGCCAGTGGCCTCGTCCAGAGCGAGTATGCCGTTGCCCCTTGAAGCATTCACGCTGGCCGAACCGGCTCCGCGATCCGGCCTGCTCCAAGCGTCAGCACCCGGAAAAACATGGACATGATCGACTGGAACGATTTCACCAAGGTGGAGCTGCGCGTGGGTCGCGTGCTGAGTGCCGCCGTGTTTCCCGAGGCGAGGAAGCCTGCGTACGTGCTGCAGGTCGATTTCGGGAAGGAGCTGGGCATCAGGAAATCCAGCGCCCAGGTCACGGCGCTCTACTCGCCCGATGAACTGGTCGGGAAGCTCGTGGTGGCCGTCGTCAACTTCCCCCGGAAGCAGATCGGCCCGCTGATGTCCGAGTGCCTGGTGACCGGGTTCCACAACGAGAACGGCGAGGTGGTGCTGTGCGTTCCGGACAGGGATGTGCCGCTGGGGGCCAGGTTGTTGTAGGCGGTGTTGGGGGTGAGAACTCCAAGAGCGCCCCTCATCCGCCTTCGGCACCTCCTCCCCGCTGGCGCGGGGAGGAGCGAAAGCTGGCTACGCGAACTTGTCGGTCGCGGCGACCAGCGCGGCGACGTGCTCCGGCTCGAACGCGGAGTGGCCCGAGCCGGGATTGATGATGAGCTCGGACTTCGGCCAGGCCTTGTGCAGCTCCCAGGCGTTCTGGATCGGGCAGACCACGTCGTAGCGGCCGTGCACGATCACCCCTGGAATGTCGGCGATGCGATGCGCGTCGCGCAGCAGCTGGTCCTCGACCTCGAAGAAGCCGCCGTTTACGAAGTAATGGTTCTCGATCCGCGCGAACGCCAGCGCGAACGCCGCGTCCTCGTGGCCGCTGACGAAGTCGCTGTCCACGTGCAGGAAGCTGGTCGCGCCCTCCCACACGCTCCAGGCGCGCGCCGCGGCCAGGCGCGTGGCCTCGTCGTCCGAGGTCAGGCGGCGATGGAAGGCGCTGATCAGGTCGGCGCGCTCGACTTCCGGGATCGCGGCGAGGTAGTGCTCCCACGCATCCGGGAACAGGCGCGAGGCGCCTTCCTGGTAGAACCATTCCAGCTCCCAGCGCCGCAGCATGAAGATGCCGCGCAGCACCAGCTCGGTGACGCGCCCGGGGTGCTTTTCCGCGTAGGCCAGCGCCAGGGTCGAGCCCCAGCTGCCGCCGAACACCTGCCACTTGTCGATGCCGAGCTTGCCGCGCAGCGTTTCGATGTCCGCGACCAGGTGCCAGGTGGTGTTGTCGACCAGGTCCGCGTGCGGGGTGGAGCGGCCGCTGCCGCGCTGGTCGAACAGGATGATCCGGTACCTGGCCGGGTCGTGGAAGCGCCGCATCTTGGCGCTGCACCCGGCGCCGGGGCCGCCGTGCAGCAGCACCACCGGCTTGCCGTCGGGATTGCCGCACTGCTCGTAGTACAGCTTGTGGCGCGCGTCGACCTCGAGCGTGCCGGTGTCGTAGGGTTCGATCTCGGGATAGAGCGTGCGCATGGGCGACTCCGTGGTGCGATTGCGACAGTGTAACGGGCTGCCGCGATGGCCCGGAACGCCGGCATTTTCGGCCTGCTCCGTCAGGAGCGGCTTGTAGCCGCGGGCTTTTCACTCTGTTTCCCGTGGGAGTAAACGTCAGTCGCGACCCTTTGGTCTGGTGATCGCGACTGAGATCGCGCCTACGAGACGCGGCAAGGCGCAAGAGCTCGCGGCTGCAAGCCGCTCCTACAAGGGCGCGATGCCGGCAGGGATGCGGCCGAGGGTGACGCGGTCTCGGGCTTCGAGGTCGCGCTCGGTGGCGACATCGACGAAGCCGGCCTGTTGCAGCAACGCGCGCACCGCGGCGCCCTGCTCCCAGCCGTGCTCGAGCAGCAGCCAGCCGCCGGGGACGAGATGCGCCGGCGCGTCGCGGGCGATGGTGCGGATCGCAGCGAGGCCGTCCTCGCCGGACGCCAGCGCGGCGTCCGGCTCGAAGCGCAGGTCGCCCTCGCCCAGGTGCGGATCCCCGGCGGCGATGTAGGGCGGATTGCTGGCGACCAGGTCGTAGCGCTCGCCGGCCAGCGGCGCCAGCCAGTCGCCATGGCGGAATGCGAGGTTGCCGGTGCGCAAGGCCTCGGCGTTGCCGCGCGCGACCTGGAGCGCGGCAACGCTGGCATCGGTGGCGACGACCTGCGCGAGCGGGCGTTCGTGCGCCAGGGCCAGTGCGATCGCCCCGCTGCCGGTGCCGAGGTCGGCGATGCGCAATGCGCGCCCCGGCGGCAGGCGAGCGAGCGCCAGCTCGACCAGCAATTCGGTTTCCGGGCGCGGAATCAGGGTATCCGGGGTGACCGCGAGGTCGAAACGCCAGAAGCCGCGGCGACCGGTGAGGTAGGCGACCGGCTCGCCGGCCTCGCGGCGCGCGACCAGTCCGGTGAAGGCATCCACGGTCGCGGCATCGACGTCGTCGTCGCCATGCGCGTACAGCCAGGAACGCGGGCGCCCCGCCACGTGCGCAAGCAGCATGGCGGCATCCGCGGCGTCGATGCGGCTCATGGCGTCGCGGAGCAGGTGGTCGAGTCGGGGCATGGCGGCATGGTAGCGGTGCGCGCCGGGAAAGCGGCCTGCGCCCTGCCACACAACGCGCATGCTTGGTGGAAAGCGACATCCCCCACCCAGCTGCGCTGCGCGGGCCAGGAGCCAATAAAGAGGTTCTTCTCCCAAGCGGGAATTTTTGTAAGGAAGCCGGTGGCCCGCCTTCGCGGGACACGCCGTGAATCCATCCATGGAGGCTCGGCGGCGGCATCCATGCCGCCGACGGTCCCGCGAAGACCGGACCACCGGCTTCTGCACGGTTGGCCGGCGCTCGTGGGAAAAGCTGCCGAAGCCCTGATCTCCAATCGCGCGCAGTCGCCGCCCGGCGGGCTGGGGGTGCGGAGAGCAGGCCATGGGTGAGCCAAGGCCGTTTGCGCGGCACTGCCGCGCGGCCTTGGCGAACGCCCGGCGCGCTGCGCCGGGCTGGACCGATTCGCGCAGCGGAGCGGGCCTGCGACCCGACTTGAAGACAGGATGTCGACGGAGGGCGCAGCACCCCCAGCCCGCCGGGCGGCGACCCCGTGCGAAGCCGACCCCAAAGAGGGAGAAGCGTAAAAAAGGATCGCCGGCACTGGGCCGGCGATCTTCGTTGCGTTGCTGGCAGGCCGCGACTTCCGGCACTCCCGCGGGGGAGGCGTCAGTCCTTCGGGAACTCCAATGGCTGGCCCTTGCGGGCCTGCACCTGGGCGGCGCACATGCGGATGCCCTCGACCGTCTGCTTCAATTCGCGCGGACCGCCTTCGACATCCGCCATGCGCTTGCCGAACTTGTCCTGCAGTTCGGTCGCCTCGGCGTCGCTGCACATGCCGGCCGAATACAGGTTGACCACGGCGGCGCCGGCGGGCGCGAGCTTGGTCTCGATCTGCTTGAAGTGGGCGTCGGTCCATTCGCGCAGCGCCGGACGGGTGGCCTTGTCGCCGGTCTGCCCGCCGATCGCCGGGAAGATCTCGTTGCGGCGCAACAGGCCCTCCTCGAACACCAGCCCACGCATGCGCTCGTTTGCCGCCGCGTCCTTGGTGCCGCCCATCGCACCGAGCAGCTGGCTGCGCAGCACCGCGTCCTGGCTGGCGCGGAAGTGCTTCTCGGCGGCGTCGAACGCCGTCTTGCCGCCTTCCTGCAACGCGACATCGAGCGCGATGCCACGCAGGTCCTGCGGCACCGCATCGAGGTCGAGCTTGCCGTCGCCGTCCAGGCCGAGCACGGCCCGCCCCTGCTTGTTCAGCGCGTCGCGCACCGTCTTGTCCTTCAGCGTCTCGGCGAAGAAGCCGACCAGCGTGCTGCGCAGCAGGCCGTCGTCGTCCGGCTCGCCGGCCTTGGGCGCCATCCCCAGCTGCTGCAGGCGCGGACGGTAGATGTCGGCGACCTGGGCGTGGAAGGCGTCGCGCGCCGCGTCGGCGGCGAGCAGGTGCTCGGCCATCCACTCGGTGTTGTACATGCCGGCGGTGACGGTCTGGCGCACCGGGGCGGAGGCGAACTGCGGCAGCGCGGCCAGCAGTTGCGACGGCGTCAGGTTGCCGGCGCCGTAGGCGGCGGTGACCGAGTCGGCGTAGACGCGCTGCTCGCGCTCGTCGAGCTTGGCGAACGCGCCGGACAGCGCCTCCTGCAACTCCGGCGCCAGCGCGAAGCGGTAGTAACCGGTGCCATGCGCGTTGGGCATCACCCACGCCGGGCAGCTGCCGGCCTCGGCCAGTTCCATGCGGCCCTGCTTGCCGGTGAACATCATCTTCTGCGTGCGCACGCTGGCGCCGTCGGCGTAGCGCACGGTCAGCGGGATGCCCCAGGTCATGTCGGCGCTGGCGGTGGAACCGATCGGCAGGTAGCGCTGCTGCTGCAGCACCAGCGCCGGCCTGGCGCCGCTGCAGTCCAGGTCGACCTTGACGAACGGCACGCCCGGCTGGTCGATGAAGCTGAAGAACGCCTTGCTCACCGCGGCGGGATCGTCGCTCTGCGCGGCGAGCGCGGCGATCAGGTCGGCGCTGGTGGCGTTGCCGCGCGCGTGCGCCTTGAGGTAGTTGCGGATGCCGGCCTGGAACTTCTCCGGGCCGATGTACTGCTCGAACATGTTGAGCGTGGCGCCGCCCTTCTGGTAGGTGATGCCGTCGAAGGCGGACTGCACGTCGGTGAAGTCCTTGATCGGCTCGTGCACGCGGCGGGTGCTGGCGAGGCTGTCGGCGCCCATCGCGCCGATCGCGCCTTCCAGCAGGCCACGGTCGGTGTGCGCCTGCGGCTGCAGCTGGCCGTGGATCTTGTTGCCCATCCAGGTGGCGAAGCCTTCGTTGAGCCAGATGTCGTCCCACCACTTCATGGTGACCAGGTCGCCGAACCACTGGTGCGCGAGTTCGTGCGCGCTGACGCCCCAGAAGGCCTGGCGGCGGCCGACCGCGGATTCCTCGTTCGGGAACATCAGGCTGTCGCGGTACACGATCAGGCCCGCGTTCTCCATCGCGCCGGCCCAGAAGTCGGGCGCGGCGAGGTTGTCGAGCTTGCCGAACGGATACGGGATGCCGAAGTAGTCCTCCAGCGCGCGCACGATCTCGGGCGTGTGCTTCAGCGAGTACTCCATCTTGCCGCCCTGGCCGCTGGCGGCGACGCCGCGCAGCTTGATCGGCGTGGTGCGTGCGCCATTGGGGGCGATGTCCGGGCCGGCGACCACGTCCCACGGCCCGACCGCGAACGCGATCAGGTAGCTGGGCAGCGCCTCGGTCTTCTCGAACACGACCTTCTTCATCGGGCCGTCGAGGTCGGTGGTGCTGGCCTCGGCGCCGTTGGCGACGGCGACATCGGCATCGGGCACCACCATCGTCATCCGCCAGGGCTGCTTGAAGCTGGGCTCGTCGAAGCCCGGGAACGCGGTGCGCGCGCCCAGCGGCTCCATCTGGGTCATGACGTAGTCGCGGCCGTCGGGCTTGACCTTGTAGGCGCCCTGCAACTCGCCGAACGGCGCGTCGTAGTCGATCGAGATCACGCCCTTGCCGGCGGCGATGGGCTTGGGCGCGGTCAGCTTGAGCACGCCGGAGACGTCGACTTCCCGTGCGGCGAGCGACTGGTTCTCGCCGTTGGCGGGCATGTACACGGCGCGGGTGATGTTCAGGCCCTTGCCGTGCATCCAGATGGTGTCGGTGGCGCTGGCGACGTCGACGCTGATGTCGACGTGGCCGGAGAAACGGGCCTGGGTGGGATCGATCGTCAGCTGCAGTCCGACCTCGCTCGGCACCACGTTGCGCGGCAGCGGACCGGTTGGGACGGTGGCGTCGGCGGCCCGGGCCGGGCTGTATTGCACCAGGCCGGTGGCGGCCAGCAGGGCGGTGGCGAGCAGGGAACGGCGCAGGATCATCTGTAGGTCTCCAGGGAATCCTCGGAGACTACCGCGCCACCGCCGCCCACCGACCCTGACAAAAGTACCGGGCCGGCCGTATCGGCCACCCGGGACGCAGTGCAACCCGGCCTGCGAATGGGACTCGCATCACGGGTTGCGGATGCAGGTCGGCCGTGCGCTCAGCCAGTCGCCACCGAGGCCTGCAGCGCGGTCGCCAGCGCGGCATCGCCATTGACCAGGTCGCGCCAGGCCAGTTCGATACCGTTGCGGCGGCCCTTCTCTACCAGCTTCAGGCCGTTGGGGTCGATGGTCAGGGTGTAGGCGCGATCCTCGATCAGGATCTCGCGGCGCAGGGGCTTGTCGAGTGCAGTGGTCATGCCGGCTCCAGCGGTGGGATTCGCGGCACAGGATGGCGATGGCCCGTAAGGATGGGGTGAACGCCGCGGCCCGGAGGCCCATCCACTGTCGCAGATCGTGCGACACCGGCGCGCCAGCCTGCCGCGATGAACGGACAGATCGGGCTGCATTTCGGCATTCATCCTGGCAGCGCCGGACCGCACGATAATGACCTGATGCCTCCGCGAACACCGCCAATGCGCGCGCCTTCCCTGGATGCGGCCTTGCTGGAAGGCTTCCATCCCGCGGTGGCGGCGTGGTTCCGGCGCACGTTCCCGGCGCCGACGCAGGCCCAGGCCGAGGCGTGGCCGGCGATCCGCTCCGGGCGCAACACCCTGGTCGCGGCGCCGACCGGATCGGGCAAGACCCTGACCGCGTTCCTGTCGGCGATCGACGCGCTGGTGCGCGAAGGCCTGGCGCACGGCCTGCCCGACGCGACCCAGGTGGTCTACGTCTCGCCGCTGAAGGCGCTGTCCAACGACATCCACCTCAACCTCGAGGCGCCGCTGGCGGGGATCCGCGAGGAACTGGCGCGGCTGGGCCTGCCGGACATCGAGATCCGCACCGCGGTGCGCACCGGCGACACCCCGCAATCCGAACGCGCCGCGCTGCGCAGGACGCCGCCGCACATCCTCGTCACCACGCCGGAATCGCTCTACGTGCTGCTGGGCTCGGACTCCGGGCGGGCGATGCTGGGCAGCGCGCGCACGGTGATCGTCGACGAGATCCACGCGGTGGCCGCGAGCAAGCGCGGCAGCCACTTGGCCTTGTCGCTGGAACGCCTGGAGGCGTTGTCCGGCACGCGCCTCACCCGGATCGGGCTCTCGGCGACGCAGAAGCCGATCGCCGAGGTCGCGCGCTTCCTCGTCGGTGCCGCATCCGTGGCGGCGGATGGAACGCCGGACTGCGCGATCGTTGATATCGGCTACGACCGCCCGCGCGACCTCGCACTCGAACTGCCGCCGGTACCGTTGCAGGCGGTGATGTCAAACGAGCAGTGGGACCTGGTGTACGCACGCCTGGCCGAACTGGTCGCAGCGCACCGGACCACGCTGGTGTTCGTCAACACCCGGCGCATGGCCGAGCGCGCGTCGCGGCACCTGGCCGAGAAACTCGGCAAGGAACACGTCGCCGCGCACCACGGCAGCCTGGCCAAGGAGTTGCGGCTGGACGCCGAGCAGCGGCTCAAGCGCGGCGAACTCAAGGTGCTGGTGGCGACCGCGTCGCTGGAACTGGGCATCGACATCGGCGACGTCGACCTGGTCTGCCAGCTCGGTTCGCCGCGCTCGATCGCCGCCTTCCTGCAGCGCGTCGGCCGCTCGGGTCATTTCGTCGGCGGCGTGCCGAAGGGGCGGCTGTTCCCGTCCTCGCGCGACGACCTGGTCGAATGCGCGGCGCTGCTGGACTGCGTGCGCCGCGGCGAGCTCGACGCGCTGGTGATGCCACGCGCGCCGCTGGACGTGCTGGCGCAGCAGGTGGTCGCCGAGGTCGCGTCCACGGAATGGAGCGAGGACGCGCTGTACGACTGGCTGCGCCGCGCGTGGCCGTACCGCGACCTGGAGCGCGCGGATTTCGACGCCGTGGTGCGGATGCTGGCCGACGGCTACGCCACCCGCCGCGGCCAGCGCGGCAGCCACCTGCACCGCGACGCGGTCCACGGCCGCCTGCGCGGGCGCGCCGGCGGGCGCATGACCGCGGTGATGTCGGGCGGCACCATCCCCGATACCGGCGACTACGCGGTGATCCTCGAGCCGCAGGCATTGATGATCGGCAACGTCAACGAGGATTTCGCGATCGAGTCAATCGCCGGCGACATCTTCCAGCTCGGCAACACCAGCTACCGGATCCTCCGGGTCGAGACCGGCCGCGTGCGGGTCGAGGACGCGCAGGGATTGCCGCCATCGATCCCGTTCTGGCTCGGCGAAGCGCCCGGCCGCAGCGACGAGTTGTCGCTGGGCGTGTCGCGCCTGCGCCAGGAAATCTCCGCCTGCCTGCAACAGGGCGAGGACGTGGCGGTCGCCTGGCTCGTCGACGAGGCCGGGATCGCGGTCGAGGCCGCGCGCCAGCTGGTCGACTACCTCGCCCGCCAGCAGGCCGCGCTCGGCACGATGCCGACGCAGCAGGTGCTGGCGATGGAACGCTTCTTCGACGAATCCGGCGGCACCCAGCTGGTGATCCATTCGCCTTACGGCAGCCGCATCAACCGCGCCTGGGGCCTGGCGCTGCGCAAGCGCTTCTGCCGCAAGTTCAACTTCGAGCTGCAGGCCGCGGCCACCGAGAACGCGATCGTGCTGTCGCTGTCGACCAGCCATTCGTTCCCGCTGATCGAGGTCGCCGGCTACCTGCATTCCAGTTCCGCCGAGCACGTGCTGGTGCAGGCGCTGCTCGACGCGCCGCTGTTCGGCGTGCGCTGGCGCTGGAACGCGACCACCGCGCTGGCGCTGCCGCGCTTCGTCGGCGGAAAAAAGGTCGCGCCGCAATTGCAGCGAATGAAATCCGAGGACCTGCTGGCTAGCGTGTTCCCGGACCAGGTCGCGTGCGCCGAGAACCTGGTCGGCGAGCGCGAGGTGCCCGACCACCCGCTGGTCGCGCAGACGCTCGACGACTGCCTGCACGAGGCGATGGACACCGAGGGCTGGCTGGC
>JAKFDF010000112.1:0-31120 GCA_036676275.1 Lysobacter sp. | reverse complement strand
TGCGGATGGCGTGGTATTCGTGCGGCGGGATCAGGCTGCCGGCGCTGCCGGGACCGGCCTGGATGCCGCCGGCGGCGCGGAAGCGGAAGCGCTCGCCGTCGCGCTCGAGCAGTTCGTACTGGGCGATCTCGAGCTGGCCGTCCCACACGCCCTCGACGCACCACAGGCCGCAATGGTCGTGGATCGGCGTGCCCTGGCCGGGCCCCCAGGTCATGGCGACGACGCTGTAGCCGTGCGCCGGGCTGCGATAGAGCTCGCGACGCGCGTAGTGGTCGCTGATCGGCTCGTGCACGCAGTCGGGCAGCCGCACGTCGCGGTCGCGGATCAGCATGCACAATGTGTTGCGCAATGCGGCGGTGATGGCGTGCTGGTCGCCGCTGGCGACGGCGGCATCGATCGCCTGCACGAGCTTGTCGCGGCCGGGGAAATCGAGGTCGGGGCTGCAGGCGTCGTTCATGCGGCGATTTTAGCGCGCCCCGGGAACAGATGCTTGCAACGGGACCCAGCGCGCCGCCGCACGCCCGGGGTTCGCTCGCGCAGGCCATCCGCAGGCGACGGAGTCCGGGCCGCTCCTAAAGGGATGCGAGGAAATCGCCGACCGCCGGGCCGAAACGGGCGAAATCGACCAGGAAGGCGTCATGCCCCTGCGGCGATTCCAGCGGCAGGAACACGGCATCCGCGCCGCCCGCGCGCAGGCCATCGGCGATCTGCTCCTGCTGTTGCAGCGGGAACAGGATGTCGGTGGATACGCCGATCGCCAGCGCCTTGTCGACGCGGATCCGCGCCAGCACGTGCAGCACGTCGTCGCCGCGGTCTCCGCAGGGCGCGCCGCAGTATTCGGCGAGGTCGAACCAGTCCATCGAGCGGCTGAGGTAGAGGTAGCAGTTGGGGTCGAACCTGCGGACGAAGCGTCGCGCGTGCGCCTCCAGGTAACTCTCGACTTCGAACTCGAGCCCGAAGGGATCCTCGTCGTCGCGGCGGTCCGAATCCAGCCGCACGCGCCCGAAACGGCCGTCCCATTCCAGCGCCGAGCGGTAGGTGATCACGCCGAGCTTGCGCGCCATGCGCATGCCGGATTCCGGGTAGTGCTCGTCGTCGTAGTTGCCGTTGTTCCATCGCGGGTCGAGGCGGATCGCCTCGCGCTGCAGCGACCGGATCGCGATCGAGAAAGGCAGGGCGTGCGCGGCGCCGGAGATGTTGATGTGCGCCCGCGCCGATCCCGGGTGCCGCAGCAGGTAGGCCAGCGCGCTCATGCCGCCCATCGAGTTGCCGATCACGCAGGCCAGGCGTCCGATGCCCAGCGCCCGCACCACATGGAAGGCGGCGTCGGCGCCGTCCTCGATCGAGAGTTCGGGGAAATCCAGGCGGTAGGGCGCGCCGGTTTCGGCGTCGATCGAGGCCGGGCCGGTCGAACCCTTGCAACTGCCCAGCGAGTTGACGCAGACCACGAACCAGCGATCGGTGTCGATCGGCTTGCCCGGGCCGAGCATCGCTTCCCACCAGCCCGGTTCCGGGTTGCCGGCGTTGGCCGCGGCATGCGCGTCGGGCGACAGGCCGGTAAGGACCAGGATCGCGTTGTCGCCCGCCGCGTTGGGCGCGCCCCAGGTCTCGTAGGCGATGCGTGCGCCACGCAGCGTGCCGCCGCGCTTCATGGCGAACGGCGAGGGCAGGTCGAGCCAGCGCGTGCCGGGGGGGATGAATTCGGTCATCGGTGCAGTCTAGCGGGGGGCGGTCACGGCTTGCCCTGGCCGATCACCAGTTCGACCGGTTCGGACGCCGGCAGTCGCACGCGCACCGGCCGCGATTCGAGGTCGCCGGGCTGCGGGGTCGCATCCCCGCTCATCGACAGCCGCGCGATCACTTCCACTTCGCGAAGCGCCGAAAGCTTCTGCGTCGGCATCGGGCTGTCGGCGTCGTCGAGCGAGGCGGTGAAGGGCAATTCCGCGACGGCGTGTTTTTCCGCAGCGACCGGCATCGGCGGGCCTCCCGGAACGCGTGCGATCACGAACACGCTGGCGTCGCCACGCAGGCGCGCGCGCGCCGCCAGCTCCGGGTCGAGCCTGACCTCGATCCGCAACGCGGCGACTGCGGGGCCCGGCATCGCAGCGGGCAGCGGCGGCAGGCCGGCATCGGCGCGCGCATTGTCGATTTGCGTGCGCAATGGTGCGGCGGCCGCCGCGTCGACCTGCGCCAGCAGCGGCTCCCAGGTTTTCGCGGCTTCGGCGGGCTGCCCTGCCTGGCGTTGCGCGATGCCGAGGAACCAGCGTGCGCGCTGGTGTTGCGGCTGCACCTCGAGTGCGTGCCGCAACATCGCCACGGCCTGCGCGTCGAAGCGGTGCTGCGGTTCGGCGAGCGCGCGGGATTCGGCGGCTTCGACCAGCACGTCCGGCTCGTCGGGCGCCAGTTGCGCCGCGCGGGCAAAGGCATCGCGCGATTCGTCGGCCTGTTGCGCGGATGCGTAGGCACGGCCGAGCAGTCGCCAGCCTTCGGGCTGGCGTGGGTCGCGCTGCAACTGCGCCTCCAGTTGCGCGACCGCGTCCTGCAGGGTCTCCGGCGCCTTGCGCACGGCCGGGTCGAGCGCGGCCGGCGTGCCGAGCAGCCGGTACAGGGCGAACGTGGCCAGCATCAGCCCCGCCACCAGCGACAGCACCGGCATGGGCGCGGCGCGGTCGCGCCACAACGGCCGCAGCACGAACGCCAGCGCGGCCAGCGTCAGGGCAACGGCAAGGGCGGCGAAGACAGCGTTGTTGCCGGTCATCACCACTCCTGCTCGTCGTTGCCGGGGGCGTCGCCACGGCTTCCGGCGTGGCCGCGGACCACGCGCGCGACCACGAAACCGCCGACCAGCAGCAACAACGCCGGCCCGAACCAAAGCAGCCAGGTCTTCGATTCCACCCGCGGCTTGTACAGCACGAATTCGCCGTAGCGCGCGACCAGGAACTGCTTGACCTCGGCGTCGCTCTTGCCCTGGCGCATCAGCTGCAGCACCTCGCGGCGCAGGTCGTGGGCGATCTGCGCGTTGGAATCGGCCAGCGACTGGTTCTGGCACATCACGCAACGCAGCTCGCTGACCAGCGCGTGGAAGCGGGTTTCCTCGGCGCGATCCTGGAACTGCAGCGGCGCGGGGTCGGCCACGACCTGCGCCATCGCGGCCGGCGGCGCCAAGGCAAGCAGCAGCGCCAGCAACCAGCGCGTCATCGACCGGCCTCCGCCCGTGCCAGCGCGGGCAGCAGCTGCTCGCGGATGATGGCCTCGTCCAGCGGCCCGACGTGCTTCCAGCGGATGACGCCGCCGGCATCGACCAGGTAGGTTTCCGGCGCACCGTAGATGCCCCAGTCGATGGCGTAGCGGCCTTCGTAATCCACCAGCACCATCCAGAACGGGTTGCCGAACTGGTCCAGCCAGCGCAGGGCGTCGGCGCGTTCGTCCTTCCAGTTGTAACCGACCACGCGCACGCGCTTGCTCTCGGCGAAGCGGGTCAGCACCGGATGCTCGATCCGGCACGAGGCGCACCAGCTGCCCCAGACGTTGAGCACGAACGGCGCGCCCTTGAGCTCGTCGAGCGTGACCAGGCGGCCCGGCTCGTGCAGCACCGGCAGCGAGAATTGCGGCGCCGGCTTGCCGATCAGCGGCGACGGCAGGGCCTCGCGATTGGGTTGGCGGCTGAGCCAGACGCCGGCGCCGAGCAGCACGGCGAGCGCGGCGAACACCGCCAGCGGCAGCCAGCGCCCCAGCTTCGATGCGCTCATGGCGCCGCCTCCTTGCGACGGAAGCGGCGGTCGGTCGCGGTGACGAGCCCGCCCAGTGCCATCAGCCCAGCGCCGAACCAGATCCAGCGCACGAACGGCTTGACGTGTACGCGCACCGCCCAGGCGCCGTTGCCCAGCGACTCGCCGAGCGCGACGTAGAGGTCGCGGGTGAGGCCCGGATCGATCGCGGCCTCGGTCATCACCTGGCCGCCGCTGGCGTAGCTGCGCTTTTCCGGATGCATGGTGTTGAGCGCGCGCCCGTCGCGCAGCACCTGCACGGTGCCATGGTCGGCGATGTAGTTGGGGCCGGTGCGGCGCTCGACCCCGTCGAAGCGGAACTCGCGGCCGGCCAGCGCGACCGACTGCCCGGGCGACAGCGCCAGTTCGCGTTGCACGCTCAGGCCTTCGGTCAGCAACGCGCCGACCAGGAACACGGCGATGCCGACGTGCGCCAGGGTCATGCCCAGCATCTCGGCGGTGAAGCGGCTGCCCTTGATCGCGAAGCGCGACCACGCGAAACGCGCGGTGCCCGCGAGCACCCAGGCCGCGCCCGCGAGTCCGGCGGCCGTCTTCCACGCGCCTTGCGGCGCGATGAAGAAAGCGGCGATGCCGATGCCCAGCGCCAGCCCGGCCCACGGCACCAGCATCGCGAACGGTTTCGATGGCTGCTCGCGCTGCCAGCGCGTCAGCGGCCCGAACGGAACCAGCAGCACCAGCGGCGCCATCAGCAATAAGAACAGCAGCGCGAAGTAGGGCGGGCCGACCGAGATCTTGCCCAATTCCAGCGCGTCGGCCAGCAGCGGGTACAGCGTGCCGAGCAGCACCATCGCGCAGGCCGCCACCAGCAGCAGGTTGTTGACCAGCAGCAGGGTCTCGCGCGAAGCGGGCGCGAAGCTGGCGTCCTTGTCGCCATCGGGCGCACGCAGCGCATACAGCACCAGCGAGCCGCCGATGACGATGCCGAGGAAAACGAGCACGAACAGGCCGCGGGTCGGGTCGGCCGCGAACGCATGCACGCTGGTCAGCACGCCCGAACGCACCAGGAAGGTGCCGAGCAGCGACAACGAGAACGCGGCGATGGCCAGCAGCAGGGTCCAGCCGCGGAAGCTGCCGCGCTTTTCGGTGACCGCCTGCGAATGCAGCAGCGCGGTGCCGGCCAGCCATGGCATGAAGCTGGCGTTCTCGACCGGATCCCAGAACCACCAGCCGCCCCAGCCGAGTTCGTAATACGCCCACCACGAGCCCAGCGCGATGCCGCAGGTCAGGAATGCCCAGGCGACGTTGGTCCATGGCCGCGTCCAGCGCAACCAGTCGCGCCATTGCCGGTCGTCGTGCCCCTGCCGCGTGGCCCCGCCGTCGAGCAGTGCCGCGATCGCGAACGCGAACGGCACGCAGAAGCCGACGTAGCCCAGGTACAGCATCGGCGGATGGATGATCATCCCCGGGTCCTGCAGCAGCGGATTGAGGTCGCGGCCCTCGGCGGCCGCCGGCAACAGCCGCGTGAACGGATTGCTGGTGAAGATCAGGAACGCGAGGAAGCCGATCGCGACCAGCCCCATCACCCCGAGCACGCGCGCGATGACCGCATCGGGCAGGCGCCGCGAGAAGCGCGCGACCGCCGCCGTCCACAGCGCCAGGATCAGCGCCCACAGCAGCAGCGAGCCCTCGTGCGCGCCCCAGACCGCGGTGTAGCGGTAGTACCAGGGCAGCAGCGAGTTGGAATTCTCGGCGACGTACTGGACCGAGAAATCCTGGACGACGAAGGCGTGGGTCAGGATCGCGAACGCGGCGGCGACCAGCAGCAGCTGCGCATACGCGGCCGGGCGCGCGACCGCCATCCACGACGCGATCCCGCGTTGCGCGCCGGCCAGCGGCAACAGCGCCTGGAGCGTCGCCACCAGCAGGGCGAGGAGCAGCGCGACCTGTCCGAGTTCGGGCAGCACTATTGCATTTCCGCGGGGGCGCCTGCGGACGCCGGCACGTCGTGCTTGCGGTGCGCCTCGCCCATCTTGTCGGCGACTTCCTTGGGCATGTAGGTCTCGTCGTGCTTGGCCAGCACCTGCTCGGCGACGAAAGTGTCGCCGCGCATGCGCCCGGTCGCGATCACCGCCTGTTTCTCGCGGAACAGGTCGGGCAGGATGCCGGTGTAGACCACCGGCAGGCGCGCGTCGCCATCGTCGACCACGAAATGCGCTTCCATCGAGCCCGGCGCGCGCCGGAAGGAATCGGCCGCGACCATGCCGCCGAGGCGGAAGCGCGCGTGCGCGCCGGCTTCGCCCCTGAGCACTTCCGACGGCGTGTACAGGTAGGCGACGTTGCGCTGCAGGGCGAGCGCGACCAGCGCGGTGGCGATGGCGGCGGCTGCGACCAGCGCCAGCACCAGCCACAAGCGACGTTTGCGGGTGGGGTTCATCGCGTCAGCTCCGGCGGTGATTGGTTGCGGTTGCCCGCACGCACGGCGCGCAGCCGGGCGGCGCGCAGTTCGCGCCGGATCAGCAGGCGGGGCGCGACGAAATCCCATGCCATCGCGATCGCGAATACCGCGTACGCGGCGATGACGTAATCCCGGTAACTCATTGCATCGGCTCCGCCAGCTTGCGCACCCAGTCCTTGCCGGCCTCGCGCCGCAGGTTGTCGGCGCGCGCGCGCGCCAGCAGCGAGCCGACGAACCAGGCGTGCGTGCCGAGCACCATCCACCACAGCGGCGGCAACATGCTCGCGTCCATCGACGACTGCCCGAACAGCTTGATCGTCTGGCCCTGGTGCAGCGAATTCCACCAGGTCACCGAGTAATGGATCACCGGCAACAGCGCGACGCCGACGATGGCCAGCAGCCCCGCGGCGCGCGCGGCGGCGCGGCGGTCGTCGATCGCGTTGTAGAGGCCGATCACGCCGAGATACAGGAACAGCAGGATCAGCTCGGTGGTAAGGCGCGGATCCCAATCCCACCACGTCCCCCACATCGGCTTGCCCCAGATCGAACCGGTGGCCAGGGTGACCAGGGTGAACGCCGCGCCGACGGGCGCGCATGCCATCGCCAGGATCTCGCACAACTTGATCCGCCAGACCAGCGCGATCGCGGCATACACCGCCATCAGCGCGAAGATCGCCATGCTCATCCATGCGCTCGGCACGTGGATGTAGAGGATGCGGAAGCTGTCGCCCTGCTGGTAGTCGGCCGGCACCACGAACAACGCGCCATACAGGCCGTACGCCATCGCCAGGATGGCCAGCGCATACGCCCACGGTGCCCAGCGGGCCGCGAAACGATCGAAATACGGCGGCGAACCGAGTTGGTGGAACCAGCGGAGCAGCGGATTCATGCCGGGGGATTCATGCCAGGGGATTCATGCGGTTTTCCTGCGTCCTCGCCAAGCGCGGGGAGTGGACGAAGCCATTGTCTCATGCACCATCGCGCGATTGCCCCGGGCTGTCTTAAGCCAGCGCGATGCGGATTGCCGCGGCCGCCGCCAACGGCGCCAGCACCAGCGCCAACACCAGGCCGGCGCCCAGCAGCAGCAGCGCGCCGACCGGGTCGAGGCCCTGCGCGCTCGCGACCACGCTGCCGGCGCCGAACACCAGCACCGGCACGTACAGCGGCAACGCGAGCAGCGCGACCAGGATGCCTGAGCGGCGCATGCCGACCGTCAACGCCGCCACTACCGCACCCAACAGGCTGAGCAACGGCGTGCCCAGCGCCAGCGATGCCAGCAGCACCGGCAACTGCGCGCGGGGCAGGTGCAGCAGTTCGGCGAGCAGCGGGGTGGCGATGAGCAGCGGCAACGCCGTCGTCGCCCAATGCATGAAGGTGCGCACCAGGACCAGCCATGCCAGCGGCACCGGCGCCAGCATCCATTGCTCCAGCGAGCCGTCCTCGGCGTCGCCGCGGAACAGCGTATCCAGCGCCAGCAACCCGGCCAGCAGCACCGCCAGCCACAGCACCGCCGAGGCCACCCTGGCCAGCGCCTGCGCCTCGGCGCCCAGGGCCAGCGCGAACAGCACCACGACCAGCAAGGCGAACAGCGCCGGCTGCAGCGCATCGCCACGGCGTCGCCACAGCAGCCGCAGGTCGCGCGCCATCAGGGCGCGGGCGGCGGACGAAAGCTTCACGGTGCCGTCCATGGCGCTAGCCCATCGCCTTCGGGTTGCCCGCGCCGGCCGCCGATGACGCAGCCGATGCCGACAGGACATCGGCCGGGCGCGACCCTCCACCCAGTTCGAGCATCCGCGTGCGCACCGGCGGCGCCGCATAGGCGCCGTGCGTGGTCAACAGGGCCGCGCCGCCATCGCGCAGGTGCGCCTGCACCATGCGGTTGACCAGGTTGATGCCGTCGAGGTCGAGGTTGGCGTAAGGCTCGTCGAGCAGCCACAGCGGCGCTGGCGCCAGCCACAGCCGCGCCAGCGACAGGCGCTTTTTCTGCCCGGCGGACAGCTGCCGCGCCAGGGTGTCCCCATGGCCCGACAGGCCGACGATGCCCAGCGCGTTGCCCGGCAGCTGCCCGCGGCGGCGGCCGTGCAGGCCGCAGAGGAAATCCAGGTTCTCCAGCGCGGTCAGGTCGGCCTTCAGCGCCGGCAGGTGGCCGAGGTAGCTGATCGCGCGCGAACGCAGCGATGCCCGGGCCGGCTGGCCGTCGATGGCGATCCCGCCGGCATCGGCGCGCAGCAGCCCGGCCAGCACCCGCAGCAGGGTGGTCTTGCCGGCGCCGTTGTCGCCCTGCACCAGCAACGCCTCGCCGGCGTCGACGACGAAATCGAGCGGGCCGAACACCGGCTCCTCGTTGCGCGCGAAGGCCAGGCCGCGCACGGCCAGCAGCGGGGGGGCGCCTGGCGCCGTGCCGGGCATCAGCCTGCGACCGCCGGCAGCCAGTCGACGAAGGGCGCGGCGACCGCGGCCGGTCGCGCGTGGTACATGCGCAATCGCAATGGTTCGCCGCGACGGCAGTAGAGGGTGCCGAGCTGGCCGAAGCGGCGGCCGAGGGCATCGAATTCGGCCAGTGGCAGGCCCACGGTCACCCAGCTGGGTTCGCGCCAGCTGCGGTTGCGGGCCGAGGAAAAGCCGGGCCGGTAGATGGCGCCGCTGGCGCGCAGCGCGGCGTGCAGGATGGCATCGGCGGCGCGGTTGGTTTCTTCCGGGCGTTCCATGGAATACGGGTTCCAGGCCGACAGCAGCCCGAACTCCCCGGCGTCGGGGAAGATCGCCTCGAGATCGGGCAGCGTCGCGCCGATCTGCATCGGGTACCACTCCCCGCCCCATTCCCAGCGGTACTCGGCATCCAGGTAGGCCTGCATCAGGGCAGCGACGCGGGCATCATCCAAAGGGCTCTGTGTCACCAGCGACAACCTGCAACCGTGTTACAAAGTCCGGCATTGTAACGATTCGGCCCGTACCGATGCCCGAAACCATGCCGTTGCCCCCGCCGCTCCCGGATCCGGCGACCAAACTGCCGAAGGTCGGCACCACCATCTTCACCGTGATGTCGCAGCTGGCGGCCGAGCACCATGCCGTGAACCTCGGCCAGGGATTCCCCGATTTCCCGGTCCCGGCCCGTCTCATCGACGAGCTGGACAAGGCCATGCGCGCCGGCCACAACCAGTACCCGCCGATGACCGGGGTTCCGGCACTGCGCCAGGCGATCGCCGACAAGACCGAGCGCTGCTACGGCTGGCGGCCGGACCCGGACACCGGGATCACGGTCACGTCGGGTGCCTCCGAGGCGATCTTCGACGCGATCCACGCCGTGGTCCATGCCGGCGAGGAGGTGATCGTGCTGGACCCGTGCTACGACTGCTACGAACCGGCGATCGACCTGGCCGGCGCGAAAGCCGTGCACGTGCCGCTGGATCCGGTCAGCTTCGCGCCCGACTGGGGCAAGGTGCGCGCAGCGATCACGCCGAAAACGCGGATGCTGATGATCAACAGCCCGCACAACCCGTCGGGCGCGATGCTGGATGCCGCGGACATGGCGGCGGTTGCGGACCTGCTGCGCGGCACCGGCATCGTGCTGTTGTCCGACGAGGTCTACGAGCACATCGTGTTCGACGGCGCCCGCCACGAATCGGTGCTGCGCCATCCGGAGCTGCGCGAGCGCGCATTCGTCGTTTCCAGCTTCGGCAAGACCTACCACTGCACCGGCTGGAAGCTCGGCTACTGCATCGCCCCGCCGGCGCTCGGCGCCGAGTTCCGCAAGGTCCACCAGTACAACACCTTCTGCAGCTTCGCCCCGGCGCAGCATGCGTTCGCGGCGATGGTCGAGGGCGAACCGCAGCACTACGAACAACTGGGTGCGTTCTACCAGGCCAAGCGCGATCGCTTCCGCGGGCAATTGCTGGCCACGAAGCTCAAGCCGCTGCCGGTGCCGGGCGGCTATTTCCAGCTGGTCGATTATTCGGCGGTCAGCGACCTCGACGACCTGGCGTTCTGCCGCTGGCTGACGACCGAGCACGGCGTCGCCGCGATTCCGTTGTCGCCGTTTTATGCATCCCCGCCCGCGGGCCAGCGCCTGGCGCGGCTGTGTTTCGCCAAGAACGAGGCGACGCTGGACGCGGCGATCGAGCGCCTGCAGAAGTTGTAGCCGGCTTTGTGGGAGCGGCTTACAGCCGCGGGCCTTGGCGCTTGATTGGGCATTTCGAAAAGCTCGCGGCCATAAGCCGCTCCTACGACAACGACATCACTGGCATTACGGAGAAGTTGTACATGCAGGACCTCCGCATCTCCCTGGTCCAGGGCGCCACCCGCTGGCACGACCCGGCCGGCAACCGCGAGTACTACGGCCGGCTGATCGCACCGCTGCACGGCAAGACCGACCTGGTGGTGTTGCCGGAAACCTTCACCAGCGGCTTCAGCAACGAGGCCATCCACGAGGCCGAGTCCATGGACGGCCCGACCGCCGACTGGTTGCGCGGGCAGTCGCGCACGCTCGGCGCGGCGCTCGCCGGCAGCGTGCAGATCCGCGATGGCGGGGGCGATGGCCGGGTCTACAACCGGCTGATGTTCGCCACCCCGGACGGAGAGCTTCGGCATTACGACAAGCGCCACCTGTTCCGCTACGCGAAGGAACACGAACGCTATGCCGCCGGGCGCGAGCGCCTGACCGTGGAATGGAAAGGCTGGCGGATCTGCCCGCTGGTCTGCTACGACCTGCGCTTCCCGGTGTATTCGCGCAACCGTTTCGACGTCGAGCGCCCGGGTGCGCTGGATTACGACCTGCTCCTGTACGTCGCCAACTGGCCTTCGGCGCGCGCGCATGCGTGGAAGACCTTGCTGCGCGCACGCGCGATCGAGAACCTGTGCTTCGTCGCCGGCCTCAACCGCGTCGGCACCGATGGCAACGGCCTGCATTATTCCGGCGACAGCGCGGTGATCGACTTCCTCGGCCATCCGTTGAGCGAATCGACCGACGAGGAAATCGTCACCACCACCACGCTGCTGGCCGGCGAGTTGCTCGCGCACCGCGAACGCTTCCCGGCGATGCTCGACGGCGACGCGTTCACGCTGGCATAGGCCGCGCGGGGCGGGCCTGGAATGCATGAAGGGCGCCGATGGCGCCCTTCATGCATTTGTTGCCACTTCAGCGCCTCAGCGATTGCCGCCCTGCGGACCGCGGCTGCCGCCGCCGGGACGTCCGCCACCGCGGGGGCCGCCGGGCCTCGGGCCCCCGGGCCGTGGACCGCCACCGGGGCGCCCCGCGGGCCGCGGGCCCGCTCCGCCCGGGCGCGCGCCGCGCGGCTTGTCGCCATAGGGGTTGAAGCTGCCGGGATTGGCATGGTCGGACGGAAAGTTCGGCGCATTGCCGGGATGGCCATAGGGGCGGGGCGCGCGCTGGCCTTGTCCGCCACCGGGACCACGCGGACCGCTGCGTTCGCCGCCCATGCCGCCGCCCGGACCGCCACGCTCGCTGCGTCCCTGGAAGCCGGGACCGCCGCCGCGCGGACCACCCGGACCGCCAGGACGCGGGCCGCCGGGACGTGCGCCCGGCCTGCCGGCGCCGCCGCCCGGCTTGTTGCCGTAGGGCTTGCGCGGGCCGCGCGCGCCGTCGGGATTGCGGTGGCCGCTGGGACCGGTGTTGACGCCTTCCGGCACGTACCAGGTGCGGAATGCCGCCGGGTTGCCGGAATCGTGCGAACCGGGCTGCTGGTCGCCGCGCCGCGGGCTGTTCTGCCCGGGCGTGCGCGGACCTTTCGGCTTGAACGCCTTGTGGACCTGCTTGGCCGCGGCTTCGCCGCTGACGGTCAGGCCACCGGGCTTGCGCGGACCGCCGCGGCCGCGGCCGCGATCCTCGCGCACGTGGTCGAAGCGGCGCAGTTCGCGCCCTTCGTCGGCGGTGCTGTGGCCGCCGACGTAGCCATGCGAGCGGTGCTGGCCGCCGACGTGCACGGTCGACTTGCCGGCCTTGCGCTGGCCGATCACCGGCTGCAGCGTCAGCGCCGACGGCGCGCCGTCCTCGAGGCCCAGTTCCTTGCGCAGCGCCTCGACCCGGTCGGCCGCCAGCTCCTGCGATTGCCCGCGCAGCAGCGGTTGCGGCAGTTCGACCCGGCCGTAGCGGATGCGCTTGAGCCGGCTGACCTGGCAGCCCTGCGATTCCCACAACCGGCGCACTTCGCGGTTGCGGCCCTCCTTGAGCAGCACCCGGAACCAGTCGTGCCCGATTCCGTCGGGCGCGTGGGTGCCGCCGATGCGTTCGACGTCGTCGAATTTCGCCGGGCCGTCTTCCAGCGCGACGCCGCGGCGCAGGCGGTCGACCAGGTTGTCCGGCACCCTGTCCTGGCCTTCCGGCGCGCGCACGCGGCAGACGTATTCGCGCTCGACCTCGAACGAGGGATGCATCATCGCGTTGGCCAGCTCGCCGTCGGTGGTCAGCAGCAGCAGGCCGGTGGTGTTGATGTCCAGGCGGCCGATCGCGATCCAGCGCGCGCCCTTGAGCGCGGGCAGCGCCTCGAAGATGGTCGGGCGGCCTTCGGGGTCCTCGCGCGTGGTCACTTCGCCTTCGGGCTTGTTGTACATCAGCACGCGCGCCGGTTCGGTCAGCGCGCTGGCGACGAAGGTGCGGCCGTCGATTTCGATCTTGTCGCCGCCGGTCACGGACATGCCGACCTGCGCGACCTCGCCGTTGACCTTGACCAGGCCGTCGGCGATGCGCTGTTCCAGCGCGCGCCGCGAGCCCAGCCCGGCCTGCGCGAGTACCTTGTGCAGGCGCTCTTCCAGGCGCGGGGCGTCGGGGGTCGGTTCGCCGCGTTTCAGCGAGAGCTTGCGCCCTTTGTCTTCAGTCATTTTGCTGTTGCTCCGGCCGGTCGCCTGACGCAGCCTCCAATTCGGGAACGGTCGTCGTCTCGACGGCGTTGTCTGGTGCGATGTCGTTCTCGTCCGCCGCGCGCTCGCCCGGCGCGGCTTCGGGTTCGTCCAGTTCGCTGGACGGTAATTGGTTGTCGGCGTCGTCGGTGCGCAGGTCGCCATCGGCGTCGTCCAGCGCCATGTCGCCGACGGCCATCCCGGCCACGGCCGGATCGTTGCGGTCGAATTGCAGCTGCGGTTCCAGCTCGCCGATGTCCTTGAGTTCCGACAGCGGCGGCAGCTCGTCCAGGCGCTTGAGGCCGAAATAGTCGAGGAACGCCTTGGTCGTCGCCAGCAGTTCGGGCTTGCCGGGGACGTCGCGGTGGCCGACCACGCGGATCCACTCGCGCTCCTCCAGCGCCTTGATGATGTTGCTGTTGACCGCGACGCCGCGGACCTGTTCGATCTCGCCGCGGGTGATCGGCTGGCGGTAGGCGATCAGCGCCAGCGTTTCCAGGGTGGCGCGGGTGTATCGGGTCTGGCGCTCCGACCACAGCCGGGCGACCCATGCGTGCACGTCTTCCTTGACCTGGTAGCGGAATCCGGAAGCCAGTTCGACCAGTTCCACGCCGCGTTCCGCGCAGCCGGCCTGCAAAGTGGCCAGGGCCTGTTCGACGCTGCCGTCGGGCGCCGGTTCGTCCAGCGAAAACAAGCCGTGCAACTGCGCCAGGGTCAGCGGCTGGTTGGCGGCGAGCAGGGCGGCTTCCACGATGCGGGTGATGAGTTGTTGGTCCATGCGTGGTCTGTTCAGTGGCGGCGGGATGATCTTCCCGGCGCGATGCGGTCAGTCGGATTCGTTGGCGGCGTCGGTTTGCTCGTCGAACTCGCTGGACAGCGCCAGCGCGCCGGGATCGCCTTCGCCGATCGCCAGCGACTTGACGTAGATGATCCCGATGGACGCGGGCGCCAGCGGCGCCTCCTGCACGATGTCGAGCAGTTGCTCCTTGGCCAGCTCCAGCAGGCCGAGGAACGTCACCACCACGCCAAGCTTGCCTTCGCGTGGCTCGAACAGCGATTCGAAACGGTGGAACGCGCCATCGGCCAGTCGCGCCAGCAGTTCGCCCATGCGCTGGCGCACGCTGAGCGCGTCGCGCCTGATCGCGTGCTGGGTGTACAGCTCGGCGCGCTTGAGCACGTCGTGCAACGCCAGCAGCATTTCGCGCAGGTCGACCGGTGGCGGCAACCGCACCGCCGCGCGGTCGGGCACGAAGGCGGCCGCCGGGCTGGTATCTCGGTCCTGGCGGGGCAGGGCATCGAGATCCTCCGCGGCCTGCTTGAAGCGTTCGTATTCCTGCAGCCGGCGCACCAGTTCGGCACGCGGGTCGCCCTCTTCCTCGGCGGCCAGTTCCGAGCGAGGCAGCAGCATCCGCGACTTGATCTCGGCCAGGATCGCGGCCATGACCAGGTATTCGGCGGCCAGCTCGAAGCGCATCTCGTGCATGGCCTGGATGTAGTCGACGTACTGGCGGGTGATCTCCGCCACCGGGATGTCGAGGATGTCCAGGTTCTGGCGCCGGATCAGGTACAGCAGCAGGTCCAGCGGGCCCTCGAAGGCGTCGAGGATGATCTCCAGCGCGTCCGGCGGGATGTAGAGGTCCTGCGGGATCTGCAGCAGCGGTTGGCCCAGCACCATGGCCAGCGGCATCTCGTGCTGCTGCGGGTGGGCGTTTCCGGGATGGTCGGCGGTCGCGCCGGGCGCGGCGCCGCTGGGGGGTTCAGTCATCGAGGATCATCGATTGGCGGCCTTCATCCGGCCACGCGGGCAGTGGTCTGGCAGCGGCGCGCGCGATGCGGCGCGGCCGGAACACACTCATTTGGCGCGGTCACTGGGCAACGTCGGCAGGACGGTCTGGCAGGGCGGAGCAAACCCGGACGCCACATGCGATGCGCGCCTCGCGGTGGCGGGGCGGACGGGCGGAAGAGAGTCGTCGGGTGCGGGCCCAGGGAGCAGCGGGTCGGTCGTGGCGATGGCGTGGGGCCTGTCCGCCAGGACGTCTACAGCATTCCCCGCTGCGTCCGGCGCGAGCAATGGACGACAGGTTACGGGCTGCGCCGTGGCCTGTCCAGCGCTCCGGCTGAACGGCCCGGCGACTTACAATCCCCGCAACGGCAACCGGACGGTGGCAGCGATGTGGTACGCGATCGAGGGACATGACGGCAGCGACGTGCTGGCGCAACGACTGGCCGCGCGCGACGGGCACCTGGCGCGGCTGCGTGCGCTGCGCGACGCGGGGCGCTTGCTGCTGGCCGGGCCGTGCCCGGCGATCGATGCCGAGGACCCGGGTCCGGCGGGCTTTTCCGGCAGCATCGTGATCGCGGAATTCGCCTCGCTGGACGACGCCCGGGACTGGGCGCAGGCCGATCCCTACATCGCCGCCGGCGTCTATACCCGGGTCGACGTGCGTCCGTTCAAGCCGGTGTTGCCGTGAATGCACCCGGATCCGCCCCGCCGGCCGGCGTGGGCGTGCCGGTGGCCAATGCCGGTCGCATGGCGCGCATGCGCGAACTGCTGTCGCATGCATTCGCCCCGGCGGTGCTGGACATCGTCGACGACAGCCACAAGCATGCCGGCCATGCCGGCGCACGCGACGGCCGCGGACATTTCACCGTCCAGATCGTCAGCGACGCCTTCGCCGGCCTGTCGCCCCTGGCGCGGCATCGTGCGGTCTATGCAGCCCTGGGCACGATGATGGACAGCGATATCCACGCGCTTTCGATCAACGCCCGCGCGCCCGGGCAGCAGCCCTGAACGCAGCGCAACGGCTTTGCTGCAATGCAGCAAACACTGTCCCGCCGGCGCATTGAAGTGCCCAAAACGCGCAAGGATTCCGCTGGCGGCCATTCCCGGCCGGACGGCGGTTTGCGGCGGCGCCCCCGAGTCGTTACGTTCGGCACTCGACAGTGCCATCCCGGGAGGGGAGATGGACACCCCGGGCGTCACCATCAAGGATGTCGCGCGCATGGCGAACGTCTCCGTGGCGACCGTTTCGCGCGCGCTGAACGGCCGCGACAACGTCGCCGACGCGGTTCGCGACCGCGTCCTTGCGATCGCCAACTCGCTCGACTACAGCCCGCACCACGCGGCCCGCGTGCTGAGCAGCCGGCGAACCCAAACCGTCGGCGTGGTGCTCCCCGACCTGCCGTGCGAGTACTACGCGCGCCTGATGTGCGGAATCGACACCGCGGCCCGCGACCGCGGGCTGCAGTTGCTGGTCTCCGGGCACCATCGCTCGCCGGAACTGCAGGGCAAGGCCCTGCGCGACATGCGTGGCCGGGTCGACGGCATCGTGGTGATGTCGCCGCACGCCGGGCTGGACCTGCAGGCCGCGAACCTGCCGGCATCGCTGCCGGTGCTGCTGCTCGACAGCGAAGGCGTGCCCCGCGGCGGCGTCCGCAGCCTGCGGGTGGACAACCACGGCGGTGCGCGCGCCATGGTGCGGCACCTGGTGGAGCGCGGGCGCCGCAGGATCGCCTTCATCGCCGGCCGCGCCCCCAACTTCGACGCCGCCGAACGCCTGCGCGGCTATCGCGACGGGCTGGCGGAATCGCTGCCCGGCGTCGCGCCCTGGATCCTGGCCGGCGATTTCGACGTGGCGTCCGGCCATCGCGCCGGCTGCGAACTGCTGGCCGCGCCGGACCTGCCCGACGCGGTGTTCGCCGCCAACGACATGATGGCGCTGGGTTGCCTGTTCGCCTTCAACTCCGCCCGGGTCCGGGTTCCGGACGACATCGCCCTCGCGGGCTTCGACGACAGCCCGCTCGCGCAGCATGTGCATCCTTCGCTGACGACGCTGCGGATCGACATTGGCGGCTTCGGCGCGCACGCATTGCGCCTGCTGCTGGACAGGAAAGCCGATGGGGAGACCCTGGAGCCGCAATGGCTGCGGCCCGAACTGATCGTGCGCGAATCCACGGGCGCTGCGGCCCGGGGCTGATCCGCGCGGCGTTCATGGGCACCAGTACACCTGCAGCACCGCCCCCGGGGTGGTGAAGGCGACGCGGACCGGCAATTCGTGCGGGTCGCTGCCTTCGAGCGCGCGCTCGAACAGCGCGCGCTTGTCCTCGCCGCGCAGCAACAGCAGGCGCGTGTGTGCGGGCGCCAGGCCTGCGGGCGTCAGGCTGATCCGCAGCGGCCATGGCGCGGCGCCCGGGCAGCCGCTGGCATCGACGGCGACATAGGCATTGCGGCTGTCCAGCGCGCGATCGAGTTCGTGCATGCCCGGGAACAGCGATGCGACATGGCCGTCGTTGCCCATGCCCAGCAGGACGACGCCCGGCGGATGGCGCGCATGCAGGTTGGCGTCGGCCACGGCGGCCTCGATGCTGCGCCCGGGACGGGTCAGGGTTTCGAAGCGCGCCGCCGCGGCGTGGCCCTGCAGCAGGCATTTGCGCACCAGGTGCGCATTGCTGTCCGGATCGTCCGGGCGCAGCCAGCGCTCGTCGACCAGCGCGATGTCGATCCGGTCCCATTCCAGCGGCGCCTGCGACAGCGCGCGGAACACCGGCGCCGGGGTCTTGCCGCCCGAAACCAGCAGGCGCGCGCGTGGATGCTGCTGCAGGTCGCGTCGCAGTGCGGCCGTCACCGCGACCGCGATCGCCCATGTCCACTGGTCGTCGTTGCCACAGGGGTGGAAAGCCACCGGCGCGGGCCGTGGCCTGGTCGCGCCGTTGGCGTGCGGGTACATCACCCGATCCCCGGCGCGCGGGGGCCGGCCGCCAGCGCAGCGGCGCCGAGCAGGCCCGGCTGCGGATGCAACACGGCAAGCGTCGGCACCCGCGCCATCGCCGGAGCGTAGCGGCCCTTGCCTTCGAAGCGCTGGCGAAAACCGGAATGCTGCAACGCCGGCAACAGCAGTGGCACCAGGCCGCCGCTCAGGTACGCCCCGTCCCATGCCCCGAGCGTCAGCACCAGGTCGCCGGCGATCGCGCCGAATACCGCGCAGAACACGTCGATCGCGCGCAGGCAGCGACGATCCCCCGCGGCTGCGCGGGCGGTGATGTCCTCGGGCTGCAGCGCCCCGGGATCGAGCCCGGCGATTTCGCTGAGCGCACGATGGAGGTTGACCAGGCCGGCGCCACTGACCAGGCGTTCGTTGGAGACGCGCCCGTAGCAGGCGGAGAGTCGTTCCAGGATCGCGATTTCCTCCGGGGTGCCCGGGGCGAAGCTGGCATGGCCGCCCTCCGTCGCGAGCGGAAAGCATCGACCATCGCGGACGAGCAGGGCGCCGATGCCCAGGCCCGTGCCCGGGCCGAGCACGGCATAGGTCCGCGAGGGGCCGTCGGGGGTGGCACGGCCCGGCGCACCGATCGCCGCCACGTCGTCCTCGCCCAGCAGCCGCACGGCCATCGCCTGCGCGACGAAGTCGTTGACCAGGGCCACTTCATCCAGGTCGAGCGCCTGGCGCACGCGCTCGCGCGCGACCACCCAGGGATGGTTGGTCATGCGCACGATGCCGTCGTCCACGCGCCCGGCGACCGCGAAGATGCCACTGGCCACCTTCGCGCCGGTGGCATCCAGGTAATGCCGCGCGGCTTCGGCCAGCGAGCCGAAGGCCTCGACCGCATAGCCACGGATGCTGTCGCCGAGCAGCGGCATCGGCGCGGCCGGATCGGCCAGCGCGAAGCGCGCATTGGTGCCGCCGATGTCGGCGACCAGGACGCGGCTGCCGCTCATGTCCGCCACCGGCGCCGCGGGCGCGGAGTCGTCGGGCAGGCGGTTGCTACTGGCAGCAGGTGGGGCACGGGCGTCCTGGGTCCGGGGTCAGCCGGGCGGGGATCGGCCAGGTTGCATCCATGCGTGGCGATCACGTTGCCGTACCGGAGCGCGCTGTCCCTGGGGATGCGCTGCCGGGTCGCGTAGTGGGCATCCACGATAGCAAAGCTCCGGGGATGGCCCGGTGGCGTCGTGGAAAGTTCCAGCCACGTCCATGCCATGCGACCAGTTGCCTGGGGAGGGGGCAATGGCGGTATTGGCAATCCAGGCGGGGCGGGTGGCGGCCACCGCATCGATCCGATCATCGGAGCTGGCCAGCCCGGAAACCCGGGCGGTGATGGCAAGTGCCCGGACGCTGCGCGGCCGGGCCGTTATACTCGCCCGGAAGCTCGGCGTTCGCGCCGCGAAGCTGCAAGCCGGATCAATGGCTTGCCTGCGAAAACTCATCCATTTTCCACAGACTGCAATGGCGGGCATCGATGCCCGCCATTGCCGGGGCCCGACGACCGCCGCATGCGCCTGTCCACGATCAAGCTGTCCGGTTTCAAGTCCTTCGTCGATCCGACCACGCTGCACCTGCCGACCAACATGACCGGCGTGGTCGGTCCCAACGGTTGCGGCAAGTCCAACATCATCGATGCGATCCGCTGGGTGATGGGCGAGAGCGCGGCCAGCCGCCTGCGCGGCGATTCGCTGACCGACGTGATCTTCTCCGGCTCCTCGGCGCGCAAGCCGGTATCGCAGGCGACCGTCGAGCTGATCTTCGACAACTCCGACCACACCATCACCGGCGAGTACGGCGCCTTCGACGAGATCTCGGTCAAGCGCACCGTCGGCCGCGACGCCACCAGCAATTACTACCTCAACGGCGCCCGCTGCCGCCGCCGCGACATCACCGACCTGTTCCTCGGTACCGGCCTGGGCCCGCGCAGCTATTCGATCATCGAGCAGGGCATGATCAGCCAGATCATCGAGGCGAGGCCCGAGGACCTGCGCGTGTACCTGGAGGAGGCCGCCGGCATCTCCAAGTACAAGGAGCGGCGCAAGGAAACCGAGACCCGCATCCGCCACACCCGCGAGAACCTCGATCGGCTCAACGACCTGCGCGAGGAAGTCGGCAAGCAGCTCGAGCACCTCAGGCGCCAGGCGCGCCAGGCAGAGCAGTACCAGGCGATCCAGGCCGAGCGCCGGATCAGGGATGCGGAGTGGAAGGCGCTGGAGTACCGCGGCCTCGACGCGCGGCTGCAAGGGCTGCGCGAGAAGCTGTCGCAGGACGAAACGAAACTGCAGCAGCTGATCGCCGGGCAGCGCGAAGCCGAGCGCCAGATCGAAAGCGACCGCGTGCGCCGCGAGGAAGCAAGCGAAGCGCTCAACAAGGCGCAGGCCGAGGTCTACCAGGTCGGCGGCACGCTGGCGCGGATCGAACAGCAGATCGCGCACCAGCGCGAGATGGCGCAGCGCCTGCAGCGCGCGCGCGACGAGGCGCAGGCCGCACTGGCCGAGATCGGCACCCATATCAGCGGCGACGAGTCGCGGCTCGGCGCGTTGCGCGACGCGATCGCCGAGGCCGAACCACAGCTGGCGCAACTGCAGGCCGACGACCAGGCCAGGCAGGACGCGCTGCGCGATGTCGAGGCCAGGATCGCCGACTGGCAGCAACGCTGGGACGCGCATGCCCGCGCCCAGTCCGAAGCCGCGCGCGCCGGCGACGTCGAGCGCACCCGCGTCGATTACCTCGACCGCCAGGCGCTGGACGCCGATCGCCGCCGCGAGCAGCTCGCCGCCGAGCGCAGCGGCCTGGACCTGGCGGCGCTGGCCGAGGCCTTTGCCGGCATCCAGTCGCAGCACGACCAGCAGAAGGCCGCGCTCGACGGCATGGCCGCCGAGGTCGAGGCGCGCAAGCACGCCGTCACCGAATTGCAGGACCAGCAGCGCACCGCGCAGTCGGAGCTGGCCGAAGTACGCAAGCAGGCGCAGGAAAAACGCGGCCGCCTGTCGTCGCTGGAAACCCTGCAGCATGCCGCGCTCGGCCAGGAGCAGGGCGCCGCGGTGGAATGGCTGCGCCAGCGCGGGCTCGACTCGGCTGCGCGCGTGGGCGAGAAGCTGGTGGTCGAGGCGGGCTGGGAGAACGCGGTCGAATCGGCGCTGGGGCAGCTGATCGAGGGCGTGCTGGTCGAGGCGCCGGAAGCGCTCGTCGATGCGCTCGGCGAGCTGGGCGAAGGCCGCCTGACGCTGGTGTCGGCCGATGGCGGCGGCGTCCATTACCCGCCGACCTCGCTGGCGGCGAAAGTGCGGGGGCCGGCCGCGATCGGCCGCATCCTGTCGAAGCTGCATGCGGTCGAAACCCTTGCCGATGCGCGCGCGCTGCTGCCGCGGCTGGGCGACGGCGAGTCGGTCATCACCCGCCACGGCGAGCGCCTGGGTGCCGGCTGGGTGCGGGTCTTGCGTTCCGGCGCCGCCAAGCAGGGCGCGCTGTTGCGCGAGAAGGAGATCCAGTCGCTGCGCGGGCAGATCAAGGAACTGCAGCACCGCGAAACCGAACTCGAGCGCGGCCTGGCAGCCTGGCGCGACCGCGCCCTGGTCGCCGAACAGCAGCGCGAGGACGCGCAGCGCGCGCTCTACCTCGCGCACCGCGGCGTGTCGGAACTGGCCGGGCAGTTGCAGGGCCAGCAGGGACGGCTGGATTCGGCGCGCGGGCGGATCGAGAAGATCGACGTCGAAACCGCGCAGCTGGCCGAGATCCTCGACACCAGCCGCCGGCAGGCGCGCGAGGCGCGCTCGAAGCTGGAAGACGCAGTCGCCAGGATGGCCGAACTGGAAACCGCTCGCCAGTCGCTGGACGCCGAACGCAACCGCCTCGGGGAGGCCCGCGACGCGGCCCGTGGCGCGGCCCGGGAATCGCGCGACGCCGCGCATGCGCTGGCGCTGACGGTGGAAACCCGGCGCGCGCAGATCACGGCGCTGGCGCAGTCGCTGGAACGCATGGGCGGCCAGCGCGGCCAGCTCGATGCGCGCCTGGGCGAACTCGCGTCGCAATTGGCCGAGGGCGATTCGCCGGTCAGCGCGCTGGAGGGCGAGCGCCAGGCCGCCCTCGAGGAGCGCGTCCGCACCGAGAAGGCGCTGGCCGCCGCGCGCTCCGCGCTGGAAGGCATCGACAACGAGCTGCGCGGCTACGAGCAGACCCGCCACCAGCGCGACGAACAGGCGCTGGCGCAGCGCGAAAAGATCGGCCAGCGCAAGCTCGACCAGCAGGCGCTGGAGATCAAGGCCGGGCAGTTGTCGGGCGCGGTGGCCGAGGCGGGGTTCGTGCTCGACGACGTCGTCGCTTCGCTCCCGGCGGACGCCGACATCGCCACCTGGGAAAAGGCCGTCACCGACTTCGACGCCCGGCTGCGGCGGCTGGAACCGGTCAACCTGGCCGCGATCGCCGAGCATGCCGAGGCGGCGCAGCGCAAGGAATACCTGGACGCGCAGGACGCCGACCTCACCTCCGCGCTGGAAACCCTCGAGGACGCGATCCGCAAGATCGACCGCGAGACCCGCGGCCGCTTCAAGGACACCTTCGACCGGGTCAACTCCGGCGTGCAGGAGCTGTACCCGCGGCTGTTCGGTGGCGGCCACGCCTACCTGGAGCTCACCGGCGAGGACCTGCTCGACACCGGCGTGGCGATCATGGCGCGCCCGCCGGGCAAGCGCGTGTCCAACATCTCGCTGCTCTCGGGCGGCGAGAAGGCGATGACCGCGGTGGCGCTGGTGTTCGCGATCTTCCGGCTCAACCCGGCGCCGTTCTGCCTGCTCGACGAGGTCGACGCGCCGCTGGACGAAGCCAATGTCGGCCGCTTCACCGCGATGGTCTCGGAGATGAGCGAACAAGTGCAGTTCCTGTTCGTCACCCACAACAAGGCGACGATGGAGGCCGCGCAGCAGCTCTCCGGCGTTACCATGCGCGAGCCCGGCGTCAGCCGCCTGGTCTCGGTCGACCTGGCCGAGGCCGCGCGACTGGCCGGCGCCGCCTGAGCGGCGCACCTTTCACAGCAGGGAGACACCCATGTCCGACGTGTGGATGCTGCGTACCGGAATCGTGATCGCGGGCGTGCTGCTGATGGCCGCGATCTACTTCTTCGGCCGGCCGCGCAGGCCGGGCCAGGGACGCCGGCTCGATGGCGCCCGCGGCGATGGCCAGCGCGTCGAGCCGACCATCGGCGAACAGCTGGAGAACGAACTCGCCGCAGGCGAATCCGGCGCCGGCGCGGTGCAGTCGGAGATGGAGTTGCCCGACGGCGCGTCGAGCAGCGACCTCGGCCGCCGTGCCAGCGAGGACTTCGACAAGATCGTGACCCTGTACATCGCCGCGCGCGCGGGCGAAGTCCTGCGTGGTCCGGACATCGTCGTCGCCGCGGAGAAGACCGGCCTGACCTATGGCCACATGAACGTGTTCCACCGCCTGGTCGAAGGCCGCCCCGAGCGCGGCCCGGTGTTCAGCGTCGCCAACATCATGAAGCCGGGCAGCTTCGACATGGCCACGATCCAGGCGCTGGAAACCCCGGCGATCGCCTTCTTCCTGACGCTGCCGGCGCCGCTGCCGGCGCTGGACGGCTGGGAAATGATGCTCCCCACCGCGCAGCGCATGGCCGAACTGCTCGACGGCGTGGTGCTGGACGAGTCGCGCAATGCGCTCGGGCGCCAGCGCATCCAGCACCTGCGCGACGAGCTGCGCGCCTACGACCGCCAGCACGAAGCGCCGCCGATCACCCGTTCGCCGCGCTGGTAGGAAATTTGTTCCGGGAGCGGCTTCAGCCGCGAGCTCTCCGCCACTGCCGCACCGGCTGTTGAATGAAGCTCGCGGCCGAAGGCGCTCCCACGGAAAGCGCATACGGCGCTGCCTGGACCCAAGCGATGCCCACCAAACCCGCCGCCCGCATCGCCGAACTGCGCCGCCTGGTCGACGACGCCAACTACCGCTACCACGTCCTCGACGATCCCGACATCCCGGACGCCGAATACGACCGCATGATGCGCGAGCTCGAGGCGCTCGAGGCCGAGCATCCGGAGTTGGCCACGCCGGACTCGCCGACCCGGCGCGTCGGCGCCGTGCCGTCGGCTGCGTTCGCGCCGGTGCGGCACGCCGAGCGCATGCTGTCGCTGGCCAACGCCTTCAGCGACGACGAGGTCGTGGACTTCGAGCGCCGGATCGAACAGCGCCTGGACATCGCCGACCCGGTGTTCTCGGTGGAGCCGAAGTTCGACGGCCTGGCGATCAGCCTGCGCTACGAAGGCGGCGTGTTCGTGCAGGGCGCCACGCGCGGGGACGGCGAAACCGGCGAGGACGTCACCGCCAACCTGCGCACCATCCGCGCGATCCCCCTGAAGCTGCGCGGCAAGGGTTGGCCGCGCGCGCTGGAGGTGCGCGGCGAGGTCTACATGCCGCGTGCCGGCTTCCAGGCCTACAACGAGCAGGCGCGCGCCTCGGACGGGAAAATCAAGCCGCTCGTCAACCCGCGCAACGCCGCCGCCGGCAGCCTGCGCCAGCTCGACCCGCGCGTCACCGCACGCCGCCCGCTGGCGTTCTACGCTTATGCGCTGGGCGTGGTCGAGGGCGCGGAGATGCCCGGGCGCCATTCCGAAGTGATGGCGCGATTGCGCGAATGGGGTTTCCCGGTAAGTCCATTGGCGGGCACCGCGCGGGGCGCGAAGGGTTGCCTGGCCTATTACGCGAAGATCGGCGCGCGGCGCGACGCGCTGCCGTTCGACATCGACGGCGTCGTCTACAAGCTCGACGACCTGTCGGCGCAGCGCGAACTCGGCTTCGTCGGCCGCACGCCGCGCTGGGCGATCGCGCACAAGTTCCCGGCGCAGGAACAGACCACGCTCGTCGAGGACATCATCGTCAACATCGGCCGCACCGGCGCGGCCACGCCGGCGGCCAAGCTGGCCCCGGTGTTCGTCGGCGGCGTCACCGTCACCAACGCCACGCTGCACAACGCCGACCAGGTCGCGCGCCTTGACGTGCGCGTGGGCGACACCGTCATCGTCCGCCGCGCCGGCGACGTGATCCCGGAAGTCGTCGCCGTGGTGCCCGGCATGCGCCCGCCGGCTGCGCAGCCGTGGGCGATGCCGGAACACTGCCCGGTCTGCGGCTCGGACATCGTGCGCGAAGAGGGCGAGTCGGTCGCGCGCTGCAGCGGCGGTCTCTCTTGCCCGGCGCAGCGCACGCAATCGGTGTTCCACTTCGCCAGCCGCCGCGCGATGGACGTCGATGGCCTGGGCGAGCGCTACATCGAGGCGCTGGGCGAGTCCGGCCACCTCGAGTCGGTCGCCGACCTGTACCGCCTCACGCTCGACGACCTGCTGGAGATGAAGCGGCAGGCGGACGAGCGCGACGGGACGACGCCCGCAACCGTGAAGGCCGGCAAGGTCGCCACCAAGTGGGCCGAGAACCTGCTCGCCGCCATCGATCGCAGCCGCGACACCACCCTGGCGCGGTTCCTGTACGCGCTGGGCATCCAGCACGTCGGCGAGAGCACGGCCAAGGCGCTGGCGCAGTGGTTCGGCCGGCTCGACCTCATCCGCCACATGCCGTGGCCGCTGTTCAAGCGCGTGCCCGACATCGGCGGCGAAGTGGCGCGCGCGATCGGCCACTTCCTCGACCAGCCGGGCAACCAGCTGGTGATCGACCAGTTGCTCGAACGCGGCGTGCGCATCGGCGACCAGCACGCGCCGAACCCGAAGCTGGGCGAGTCGCTGGACCTGGCCGCGCTGCTGGCCGACCTGGAAATCCCGAAGATCACCCCGGTGCGCGCCGCGCAGCTGGGCACGGCCTTCGCCGATGCGCAGTCGCTGCTTGCGGCATCGGCGCACCAGCTGGCCGACGCCGGCCTGCCCGCCGAAGCCGCCGATGCGCTGGCGGGCTGGCGCGAGCAGCCCGACAACGCCGGCCTGCTGCTGCGCAGCGCGCAGGCGCAGGACGGGCTGCGTGCGCTGCTGCCGGCGCACGGCGCAGCGCAGGCCGGGCCGCTCGAAGGCATGACGCTGGTCCTGACCGGCACGCTGGCCTCGATGGGGCGCGACGAGGCGAAGGACAAGCTCGAGGCGCTGGGCGCCAAGGTTTCCGGCAGCGTGTCGAAGAAGACCGCGTTCGTGGTCGCCGGCGAGGCCGCGGGCAGCAAGCTCGCCAAGGCGCAGGAGCTCGGCATCGAGATCTGGGACGAGGCACGCCTGCTGGCCTTCCTCGCCGAACACGGCGGCGCATGAGCGGCTGGCGGCCGACCGCGCCGATCGAGTCGCTGCGCATGCGCGCGGCGCTGTACGCGCGGATCCGCGATTTCTTCGCCGCCCGCGGCGTGCTCGAGGTGGAAACGCCGGTGTTGTCGGTCGCCGGAAACACCGAGCCCAACATCGCCTCGTTCGCGCTCGAATTTTCCGGTCGCACCGACGGCGCGCCGCGCACGCGCTGGCTGCGTACCTCGCCGGAACATGCGCTCAAGCGCCTGCTCGCGGCCGGCACCGGCGATTGCTACGAGCTCGGGCGCGTGTTCCGCGACGGCGAAGCCGGCGGCCGCCACAATCCCGAGTTCACGATGCTGGAGTGGTACCGCGTCGGCTGGGACCACCAGCGCCTGGCCGACGAAACGGCCGAACTGGTGCGCGCCGCCCTAGCGCTGGCAGGCCGCGACGCGCGACCCGAGCGCATCGCCTACCGCGACCTGTACAAGCAGCGGTTGGGGCTGGATCCCTTCACCGCCGATGAAACGGCATTGCGCGCCGCGCTCGGCGACGCGGCGATCGATCCGCGCGGCCTGGTCCGTGACGACTGGCTCGACCTGCTGATGACCCATCGCCTGCAACCTGCCTTCGCGCCGGACCGCATGCTGGTCGTGTACGACTACCCGGCCTCGCAATGCGCGCTGGCGCGCTTGCGGCGCGATGGCGACGCCACGGTGGCCGAGCGCTTCGAGCTCTACCTCGGCCCGCTGGAACTGGCCAACGGCTACCACGAGCTGGTCGATGCCGTCGAACAGCGCGCGCGTTTCGAGCGCGACCAGGCGCGGCGCGGCCAACGCGGCGCGGCGATTCCACCGATCGACGAACGGCTGCTCGCGGCGATGCGCTCCGGATTGCCGGCCTGCGCCGGGGTCGCGCTGGGCATCGACCGCCTGCTGATGGCGATGACCGGCTGCGACCGCATCGCCGACGTGCTGGCATTCGACTTCGCCAGGGCCTGAATCACCCGCTTGCGGCCAGCTCCACCCGGTTGCGGCCATTGCGCTTGGCGCGGTACAGCGCGGCATCGGCGAGCCGCTCGAGTTCGCCATCCCCGCTGGCATGGAGCGGAAACATCGCCAGCCCGATGGACACGGTGACGCCGCCGATCGCGCGTTGCAGGTGCGGCACCGACATCGCCTCGACGGCGCGGCGGATTTCCTGCGCGCGCTCCATGGCGATCTCAAGGCCGACTTCCGGAAGGATCAGCATGAACTCCTCGCCGCCATAGCGGCAGGGAATGTCCTCGCTGCGGCAATTGGCCTGCAGCAAGCGCCCGAAGGCCGCGAGCAAGGCATCGCCGCCATCGTGGCCGTGCGCATCGTTGAAGGCCTTGAAATGGTCGAGGTCCAGCATCAGGAGTGCAAGCGGCTGTTGCCGCCTCGCGCAACGGGAGAGTTCGCGCGGCAGGGATTCCTCGAGGTAGCGGCGGTTGTAGAGCCCGGTGAGCGAGTCGCGGATCGACCGCTGGCGCAGTGTTTCCTGCAGCCGCAGGTTGCCGAGCGCCAGCGAGAGCTGCTCGGCCGCCGCGGTGGCGATCCCGACGCGCTCGATCGGCCCCGGCCCTGGGGCCGACAGGTACAGGAAACCGAGGCTGAGGTTCTGCGCGCTGAGCGGCAGGCAGGCGGTGGCGACGGCGACCTCGGCGGCAGGTGGGTCGACGTGGCTGCAGGCGGCGCCGCCGTGGATGTCGTCGACGAAGTGCGGCTGCGCGCGGCGCAACGCCCAGCACTCCTGTGGCAGCAGCAGCGCGTGCGCCGGCGCCAGGTGCTGGCCCCAGCCGATCGCGGCTTCAGCGTAATCCTGCGAGGCGCGCATCAGGTAGACGGTGCCCGCGGCGTGCGGCAGCAGCCTTGTCAGCGCGATGCGGGTCACTTCCAGGGCTTCCGGGACGTCGCGGCAGCCCTGCAGCAGGCCCGCATAGCGCCCGAGTTCGCGCAGGTCGGTGGTCGCACGTTCCAGCCCGGCGACGCTGCGGGTGAGGTCGCGGTTGAGGTCGTCCGCGATGCGTTGCGCGGCCACGCGTTCGCGTACTTCGCGCGAGAGCAGCGTGTAGATCGCCCACATGATCAGCAGGCTGAGCGGAATGCCCAGGGCGCCCAGCCCGAGCAGCAGGTTGGCGCTGCGATTGGAGGCGCGGTTGCGCTGTGCGAGCAGGGCATCTTCATCGCCCTCCATCTGTCCCATCAACTGCTCGACCCGCACCATCAGGTCGTGGCCACGGTTGTTGTTGACGTAGCGCTGCACGGCCGGCAGGCCTTGGCTGTCGTAGATGCGCAAGGCTTCGGTGGCGGCATCCAGGCGCTGCTCGACCAGGTCCCCGAGCAGGATCACGCGTTGCGACTGCACGCGGTCGTCGACCATCAGCGCCGAAAGGTGGAGGATTTGCGCACGGATTGCCGGGCGTGCGGCGTTGAACTGGTTCCGATACGTCGGGTTGCCGGTCAACAGGTAGCTGCGCTGCGTGGAGATGCCTTCCAGCAGGGTCGCGCGGATCTGCGCCAGGTGACCGATGATCTCCTGGCTGTGGGCGACCCGACGGGCATCGGCACGGAAGCGCTGGCTCGCGAGCATGATCGAGAGGCCGACCAGCACCAGGATGCCGGTGGCGGCGGCCAAACCGAGCAGGTAACGATTGCGCATCGGTTTGGGCATTGCAGCTCCAAACGGGGAATCGCCGGGCAAGCCTGGCGCACGGGTACGCCGATGCGCCGATCCTGCCGGAGCCACGGCGAAAACCAGCGCCGACGCGGCCTCCAACCCCCGTGGACGCATAATACGCCGATGGCAGACGACATCGACTACGCACGTTACGACCGCATCCGCCCCATCCGCTGGACCGGCGCGACGCTGGAATTGCTGGACCAGCGCAAGCTGCCGTTCGCGGTGGAATACCTTGCATGTCGCAGCAGCGACGAGGTCGCCGCCGCGATCCACGCGCTGGCGGTGCGCGGCGCGCCGGCGATCGGCATCGCCGCGGCCTGGGGCGTGGTGCTGGCGGCCAACGCCGTCGAGGCGGCGGATGCCGTTGAAGCCGCAGGCAGGCTCGAACCCGCGTTGCAGCGCCTCAACGCGGCGCGGCCGACCGCGGTCAACCTGGCCTGGGCGCTGGCGCGGATGCGCGCCGCGCTGCTGCGCGCCGGCGACGAATGGCGCGCGGCGCTGGCGCGCGAGGCGCAGGCGATCGACAACGAGGACCTCGCCGCCAACCGGCGCATGGGCGCGATCGGCGCCGGCCTGATCGAACCCGGCAGCGGCGTGCTCACCCATTGCAACACCGGTTCGCTGGCGACCGCCGGCTTCGGCACGGCGCTGGGCGTGATCCGCGCGGGGGTCGCGCAGGGCCGGATCGATGCGGTCTATGCAGGCGAGACCAGGCCCTGGCTGCAGGGGGCGCGACTGACGGTATGGGAACTTCAGCAGGACGGCATCGACGCCATCCTGATCGCGGATTCGGCCGCCGCGCACCTGATGAAGACCGGCAAGGTGCAATGGGTCGTGGTCGGGGCCGACCGCATCTGCGCCAATGGCGACGTCGCCAACAAGATCGGCACCTACCAGCTGGCGATCGCGGCGAAGCACCACGGGGTGAAGGTCATGGTGGTTGCGCCGTCGTCCACCGTCGACATGGCCACCGCCAGCGGCGACAGCATCGAGATCGAGGAGCGCGATCCGGGCGAACTGCACGCCGTCGGTGGCAGCCGCACCGTGGCCGAGGGCATCGCCGCCTGGAATCCCGTGTTCGACGTCACCCCGCACGGGTTGATCGATGCGATCGTGACCGAGAAGGGTGCGATCGAGCACCCCGACGAGGCGTCGATGCGGGCTGCGTTCCGGAACCCGGTGGCGGGCTGAAGCGATCGCCCCGCCGGGGTTCCCGGGCGCTCCCGAAAACCGGCGCAAGTGCCTGTTTCTTCGCGGAAACTGCGTGCGGAAAGGGTGGCTTTCGTGCTATGATTTCCCGTCGTTTCGCCAGCCCGGAACCGAGCCGCCGCGAGTCCTGCCCAAGGCCTGCCTCGCGCGTTGCCTGCAGCCCGGTTCCCGCCTGAAAACCCCTGCACAACAACGGAATCCCGATGGCAGAACCCGCCAAGGAAATCATCCCGGTCAACCTCGAAGACGAGATGCGTCGCAGCTACCTGGATTACGCCATGAGCGTGATCGTCGGGCGCGCGCTTCCCGATGTCCGCGACGGCCTCAAGCCGGTGCACCGGCGCGTGCTGTACGCGATGAGCGAGCTGGGCGCGCACAGCAACAAGGCGCACTTCAAGTCCGCGCGCATCGTCGGTGACGTCATCGGCAAGTACCACCCGCACGGCGACCAGTCGGTGTACGACACCCTGGTGCGCATGGCGCAACCGTTCTCGCTGCGCTACCTGCTGGTGGACGGGCAGGGCAACTTCGGTTCGGTCGACGGCGACTCCGCAGCGGCCATGCGTTACACCGAATCGCGCATGTCGCGGCTCGCGCACGAGCTGATGGCCGACATCGACAAGGACACGGTCGACTTCCAGCCCAACTACGACGAGAAGGAACTCGAGCCGACGGTGATGCCGTCGCGCTTCCCGAACCTGCTCGTGAACGGCTCGGCCGGCATCGCGGTCGGCATGGCGACCAACATCCCGCCGCACAACCTGTCCGAAGTCGTCGACGCGACCATCGCGCTGATCGACGACCCGGCGATCGACATCGAAGGCCTGATGCAGCACATCCCCGGCCCGGACTTCCCGACCGCGGGCATCATCAACGGCGTGGGCGGCATCCACCTGGCCTACCGCACCGGTCGCGGCCGCGTGCGCATGCGCGCGCGCGCCGAGATCGAGGTCGCCGACAACGGCCGCGAGGCGATCGCGGTCACCGAGATCCCGTACCAGGTCAACAAGGCTCGACTGATAGAAAAGATCGCCGAGCTGGTCAAGGAGAAGAAGCTCGAGGGCATCAGCGAGTTGCGCGACGAGTCCGACAAGGACGGCATGCGCATCTACATCGAGGTCAAGCGCGGCGAGTCGGCCGAGGTCGTGCTCAACAACCTCTACCAGCAGACCCAGATGGAGTCGGTGTTCGGCATCA
>JAKFDF010000111.1:0-3212 GCA_036676275.1 Lysobacter sp. | reverse complement strand
CGGTGCCGGCACCAGCACCCGGAGCGAGGTCTACCTGGGCCTGAACCAGGTCGCCGACATCGACGCCACGCTCAATGCCGACATGACCACGCTGGGCGGCGTGGCCGTCTATGCCGATGCCACGGCCGACATCTTCAACGCGCAGAACAAGGGCGTGGGTACGTCCGTGGACGGCCGCCAACTGGCGCTGACCCCGCAGGGCAACCGCTCGCTGGACGACATCGCGCGCCTGGATCCGCGCATCCAGGTGACCGACGCGGGCGACGGCTCGATCTCCGTCGCCGGCGTGAACAACCGCTACAACAACATCTCCGTCGACGGCATGTCGCAGGGCGATCCCTTCGGATTGAACGCCAACGGCATGCCCTACATCGGCACCCCGATTTCGGTGGACACCATCGCCGCCTACGACCTCAAGGTCACCGATTACGATGTCGCGTCCGACACGGTCGGCGCCACCGTCAATGCGGTCACCAAGTCGGGTACCAACGAGTTCCACGGCTCCGTCTACACCGCCATGCGCGACGCCGACTGGATGGGCAAGCTCGATGGCGACAAATACACCGGGTTCGACACCGACCGGACCTGGGGCGCCACCCTCGGCGGCCCGATCGTCAAGGACAAGCTGTTCTTCTTCGCGTCGTACGAGGAACAGACCATCAAGAATTTCGGTGGATCGTCCTCCTCCGATGGCGTGGCCAACGGCAACGTCACCCAGGACGAGGTCGCCGACGCGATCGAGATCGCCAAGGCGCTGGGCATGCAGCCGGGCACCTACGGCTCCACCGGCGTCAACCTCGACAACAAGCGCTACCTGGCCAAGCTGGACTGGAACATCAACGATTCCCATCGCGCCAGCCTGACCTACCAGCAGACCGAGGAATTCCGTCCTTCTCCGTACGACGCGTTTTCCGACACGGTGGTGTTGAGCAGCCACTGGTACAACATCGACAACATCACCAAGAACACCTCGCTGCAGCTGTTCAGCGACTGGAGCGAGAATTTCTCCACCGAGATCAAGCTGAGCCAGCAGACGTTCGACCAGGTCAACGGCAACCCGATCAACCAGCCGGAAGTGGAGATCGAAACCGCGAACGGCGGCTCCATCTTCATCGGCGAGGACAACAACCGCCACGAGAACCAGATCAACACCGACCGGTTCTCGGCCACGGTGTCGGGTACCTATTACGCAGGCGACCACACCATCAAGGGCGGCTTCGACTACCTGCGCCACGACGTCTACAACCTCTACGGCCGCGACCTGCACGGTTCGTACGTGTTCACCAGCCTGGGCGATTTCGCCACCGGCAACTACGACGTCTACAACCTGCGCACGCCGGCCCCGGGCTTCGGCGTCGACGATACGGCCGCCGCGCTGGTGTACAGCCAGTTCAGCCCGTACCTGCAGGACACCTGGCAGGCCAACGACAACCTGTCGCTGACCTACGGCGTGCGCGTCAACATCCCCAAGGTCGACAAGGCGCCGGTCCAGACGCCCGGTTTCGAGGAGGCGTTCGGGTTCGCGAACGATTACAAGCTCGGTTCCAGCAACAAGGTCGTGCTCCCGCGCTTCTCGTTCAACTACTCCTTCGATACCGAGCGCCACTCGCAGTTGCGCGGCGGCATCGGCGCGTTCCAGAGCGTGCCGCCGTTCGTGTGGCTGGCCAACCCCTACCAGAACAACGGCGTGACTTCGTTGTCGTACCGCTCGTTCGACCCGGCCGATGCGCCGTTCAGCCCCGACCCGTACAACCAGAACGTCCCCGCCGGCGGCTCGCCCAACCTCCAGATCGACGCCATCGATCCGGACTTCAAGCTGCCGACCGTGTGGAAGGCCAGCCTGGCCTATGACGCCGAGCTGCCCTGGTACGGGCTGGTGGGCTCGGTCGAACTGCAGACGATCCGCGCGCGGGACGCGGCCTTCTACCAGGCGCTGAACATCGGCCAGGTGCAGGGCACGCTGGCCGACGGCCGCAACAGCTACTGGTGCGAGCTCGGCGGTTCCAATTCCAGCTCCAACAAGAATTGCGATCGCAATCCGGCCTTCGACTACCGGTCCACGGTGCTGGGCAACACCGACAAGGGCGCTTCGAATTCGGTGACCTTCTCGTTGAACAAGCCGCTGGCCAACGACTGGTACGGCAATGTCAGCTACACGCGCACCAAGGCGACGGAAGTGGGGTCGGACGCCAGTTCGCAGGCGTGGTCCAGCTACCAGTACGTGTCCCGCCTCAACCCGAACGAGGAAATCACGGCAACCGCCAGCCGCGAGATCCGCGACTCGTTCAAGGCTTCGGTGGGCTGGGAGCATGCGTTCTTCGGCGACTACAAGACCAGCGTCGCGGCCTACTACAACGGTCGTAGCGGCCTGCCGTACACCTGGATCGTCAACGGCGACGCCAACGGCGACAACATCTACCAGGATCCGGCGTACATCCCGCTGGTCAACGACCCGAACGTGAGCTACGTCGATGTCAACGGCAACGCCGCGACCCCCGAGCAGATCGCCGCGTTCCAGGCATTCATCGACGGCGATTCGTACCTGTCGTCGCACCGCGGCCAGAACGCCTCCCGCAACGACAGCCGGTTGCCGTGGGTGAACCAGGTCGACCTCGGCATCCAGCAGGAGCTGCCGGGCTTCTTCGACGGCCACAAGTCGGTCGTCCGCCTGGACATCTACAACTTCCTCAACATGCTCAACAACGACTGGGGCGTGACCGAGGAGATCGGCGGCTTCGACACCCGCTACCTGGCGGGCCTGGGCTGCACCAGCTCGGACAGTTGCGACGTGTTCGTCAACCCGACGACCGCCGACGGCGGCTACGTCTACAACCTCGGCAGCAGCAATCGCCCGTCCTGGCAGAACCTGCGGCCGTACGAGGGCAGGGTGCCGCGCGTGGTCTCGCGCTGGTCGCTGCTGCTGACCCTGCGTTACGAGTTCTGATCCACGACGCCGGGCAACACGCGAACGGCCGGGGCGACCCGGCCGTTCGCATTTTCCGGCCCTGCCGTGCGCGCCGGCGGCCAACGGCATAGGACCGTTGCCGCAACCGGAGTCCGCCGCCGCAAGCGGATGCGCCACGCCACGTGCCGCGCTAGAGTGACCGGAGACCAGGACGCGGACCCGCATGAACGACATCGCCACCCCCACCATCCCCACCGTCGACGCCCGCATCTATCCGCGCGGCGGGCTCGACGTGCTGTCGCGCGAG
>JAKFDF010000110.1:0-5643 GCA_036676275.1 Lysobacter sp. | reverse complement strand
CACGATGTCGGTGCCGCGGCCGGCCATGTTGGTGGCGATGGTGACCGCGCCCGGGCGGCCGGCCTGGGCGACGATGGTCGCCTCGCGCTCGTGCTGCTTGGCGTTGAGCACCTCGTGGTGGATACCGGCCTCGCGCAGCTGCTCGCTGAGCATCTCCGAGACCTCGATCGAGGTGGTGCCGACCAGCACCGGCTGCTGGCGCGCGTGCGCATCCTTGATCTCGGCGACCACCGCGCGGTACTTGCCGGCGCGGTTGAGGAACACCATGTCCGAATGGTCCTTGCGCACCATCGGCCGGTTGGTCGGGATCACGACCACTTCCAGCCCGTAGATCGACTGGAATTCGTAGGCCTCGGTGTCGGCAGTGCCGGTCATGCCGGACAACTTGCCGTACATGCGGAACAGGTTCTGGAAGGTGATCGAGGCCAGCGTCTGGTTCTCGCGCTGGACGTTGACGCCTTCCTTGGCCTCGACCGCCTGGTGCAGGCCGTCGGACCAGCGCCGGCCGGCCAGGGTGCGCCCGGTGAACTCGTCGACGATGATGACTTCGCCGTCGCGGACGATGTAGTCGACGTCGCGCTGGTAGATGCCGTGCGCGCGCAGGCCGGCGTTGAGGTGGTGGACGACGTGGATGTTGTGCGAGGCGTACAGGCTGTCCTCGCCCTCGAGGATCCCGGCCTCGCGCAGTAGCGCCTCGGCATGTTCCTGGCCGGCTTCGGACAGGTGCACCTGCTTCTGCTTCTCGTCGACCCAGTAGTCGCCCTCGCCTTCCTCTTCCTTCTGCCGGACCAGCCGCGGGACGATCTTGTTGACCTTGATGTACAGCTCCGGCGACTCGTCGGCCGGGCCGGAGATGATCAGCGGGGTGCGCGCCTCGTCGATCAGGATCGAGTCGACCTCGTCGACGATCGCGTAGTTGAGGCCGCGCTGGAAGCGGTCTTCCCTGGCCAGCGCCATGTTGTCGCGCAGGTAGTCGAAGCCGATCTCGTTGTTGGTGGCGTAGGTGATGTCGGCGGCGTAGGCGGCGTGCTTGTCGCCATGCGGCATGCCCGGGTAGACCACGCCGACCGACAGTCCCAGCCAGGTGTAGAGCTTGCCCATCCAGCCGGCGTCGCGGCGGGCGAGGTAGTCGTTGACGGTGATCAGGTGCACGCCCTTGCCGCCGAGCGCATTGAGGTAGACCGGCAGGGTCGCGACCAGGGTCTTGCCTTCGCCGGTGCGCATCTCGGCGATCTTGCCCATGTGCAGGACCATGCCGCCGATCAGCTGCACGTCGTAGTGGCGCATGCCCAGCACCCGCTTGCTGGCCTCGCGGCAGACGGCGAAGGCCTCGGGAAGGATCTTGTCGAGCGATTCGCCGTTGGCGACCCGCTGCTGGAACTCGGCGGTCTTGGCCTGCAGCTCGGCGTCCGACAGCGCCACCATCTGCGCCTCGAGGGCATTGATCTTCTTGACGATGCCGTTGAGCTGGCGCAGCAGGCGCTCGTTGCGGCTGCCGAAAACGCTAGTGAGCAGGCGATTGAACATTCTGGATCCGGTAGAAGGGAGTCGGTACGGGCCGGGGGAAAGCAGACCAGCGCGGGCGCGCGGAATTCCCCAAAAACAGGAAAAGGGCGCTTGGCGCCCTTTTTACGGCAACGCGGATTGTAGCGTGGGGCCCGCGCGAGTGCCTATCAAGGCCGCGGGCCCTGCCCTCAGCCGCGCGTGGCCTGCGCCGCCTGCCCCAGGAACTTGCGCGGATTGACCACGCGGCCGTTGTCCCAGACCTCGAAGTGCACGTGGGCGCCGGTCGAGCGCCCGGTCGAACCGGCCTTGGCGACCTGCTGGCCGCTGCGCACCAGGTCGCCCACCCGCACCAGCAGCCGCGAGTTGTGGGCATAGCGGGTCACGTAGCCGTTGCCGTGGTCGATCTCGACCACGTTGCCGTAGCCGGAACGCACGCCGGAATAGCTGACCACGCCGTCGGCCACCGCCATCACCGCGTCGCCCGTCCGGGCGTGGAAATCGATGCCCTTGTGGTACCCGTGGCCGCGGCCGAACGGATCGGCGCGGCCGCCGAAGCCGGAGGTGATGTAGGTATTGGCGATCGGCATCCGCGACGGGGTCGCGTCCTGGTCGAGCTTGCGGTTGAACAGCAGCGACTCCAGCACCGAGAGCTGGGCGCCCGAGGCCTTGAACTGCGTGTCGAGCTGGCCGAGGCCGGCGCGGAGCTCCGCGGCCGGCATGTCGCGCGCCGGTCCGGCGCCACCGACGCCGACCGGCGCCTCGAAATCGAATTCGCCGTCGCCGAGCTTGCCGACCTGGGTCAGGCGCTCGCCCAGGGCGTTGAGGCGGTTGGCCTCGGCCTGCAACTCGCCCAGGCGCGCGGCCAGGGCATTGACCTCGCGCTGGGCCTGGTTGCGGGTGCTGTCCAGCTGCACCTGCTGCTGGGCGACGCGCTGCTGCAGCAGCGAGACCTCGGCGAAGCCGACCCCGGTGCGGGCACCGGCGCCGAACGCGATGCCCGCTGCCAGCAACACCACGGCCGCCACTGCCGGTTGCCGTGCGGCGCATTGGCCGGCGTGCTGGGCGGCCCACCCAAGGCGGTCGCGCAGGTTGTCGAGGATGCTGTGTAAAGTCATGCGATGTCTGGTTCCCGATCTGGTTCGTCGAAGCCGCCCGGCCCGAAGGCTCCGGCGTCGCCGCGACCCGCGCTGGATGCGCTGTTCGCGGGCGGTACCGCCGATCCACTGCGTCGGGCCTTGTGGCTCGACGCGCTGGAACAGCGACTGCGTCCCCTGCTGCCGCCTTCACTCGCCGCCCACGCCAGGTTTGCGAACGTCGATGGCGCCAAGCTCGTTTTCGTCGTCGATTCGCCGGTCTGGCATGCCCGCTTGCGGCTTGCCGCCCCCGAACTCCTCGACGCAGCCCGATCCGTCGGGCTGGAATGCGGTGAGGTCGTCGTCAAGACCACGACATCCCCGCTATGGCCGGATCCCCCGGCGCCGCGCCGTCCCTTGCCGATCCCGGCGGCCGCCCGCGAAGCGTTGCGGGCCGCACTTGCGTCGCTCGACGCCCCGGATGGAACGAAAGAGGACGATTCCTGAGTGTCCGCCGGCCACCCGGATTTACGTTCCGGGCCGCAGCGAAGGGGGCATGCTACCGGCCGAAACCGCCGGAAGCGTTAACGAATCGCTAGAAATCCGGTAAATTCCCGTTAAATTTCCGTAAAACATTCACAACCCGCTCACTTGCCTGAGCAGGGTTCAGCCGGGTGAAGAGGATCGAAAGCCGGGGCCGGGGCCTGGCCCGGCGGCTCTGGGCGTCGGCTCAGGCCGGCAGGGGCGGGCCGTAGGCGGCCGGTGCGGCCGCGGCTTCCGGGAAGCTCACCTCTTCCCACGCCGACTGCTCGGCGAGCAGTGCGCGCACCAGCTTGTTGTTCAGCGCATGCCCGGACTTGAAGCCCTCGAACGCGCCGATGATCGGGCGCCCGGCCAGGTACAGGTCGCCGACCGCGTCGAGGATCTTGTGGCGCACGAACTCGTCGGCGTAGCGCAGGCCGTCGTCGTTGAGCACGCGGAACTCGTCGAGCACGATCGCGTTGTCCATCGAGCCGCCCAGGCCGAGGTTGCGCTCGCGCATGAACTCCAGGTCGCGCATGAAGCCGAAGGTGCGGGCGCGGCTGACCTCGCGCACGTAGGCGTCGGTGGAGAACTCGACCACCGCGCGCGACAGCGAGGACGGGATCGCGGGATGGTCGAACTCCACCGAGAAGTCCAGGCGGAAGCCGTCATGGGGGCTGAAGCGGGCGAACTTGTCGCCGTCGCGCACTTCGACCGGCCGCTTGATGCGGATGAAGCGCTTGGCCGCGGCCTGCTCCACCAGCCCCGCCGACTGCAGCAGGAACACGAACGGGCCGGCCGAGCCGTCCATGATCGGCACTTCCGCCGCCGACAGGTCGACGTAGGCGTTGTCGATGCCCAGGCCGGCGAACGCCGACATCAGGTGCTCGATCGTCAGCACCTTGCCGGCGCCCCGCGACAGCCCGGTGCAGAGCATGGTTTCGGTGACCAGTTCGGCGCTGGCGGGGATTTCGACCACCGGGTCCAGGTCCACGCGCCGGAACACGATGCCGGTGTCCACCGCGGCCGGACGCAGCGTGAGATAGACCTTCTCGCCGCTGTGCAGGCCGACGCCGGTGGCGCGGATCACGTTCTTGAGGGTGCGTTGCTGGAGCATCGGGCTCGGGGGGGCGCGGGCATGGGTGCGGACGGGGCGTCGCGAAGGACGGCGTCAGGGCCGCGGGAAGGGCGCAAAGCCTAGCATGCACCCCGCTGAACATGAACGGAAGGCTGGGCGGGCGCAGGCCGTTGCTGCCGGCATGGTGGCGATGGCCGTCTCGGCGGCGCGAGGGCGGAACGGGCCGGTCGACCATGGGCATGGCCGACCGACCGAAGGACAACCCCGCCTGGCCGGCGCAGGCCGGGCGGTTGGAGCAGGACACGGCGCCGCGATGGCGGCGACCGCCGGGCGTTCAGTCCGCCTGGCGCCGCAGGGTGAGGCGGCGCGCTTGCGAGGCATCGCCTCGCGCGCCGCCGAACGCCCGGCCAAGGGCCGCTGGCACTGCCAGCGGCGGGCGCACATGGATGTGCGCCCCGGACTTGCCGGCGTAGCAGGATGCGCAGCCGTGCAAGGCCGGGCCGGCACAGCCGGAGCCGAGTTGTATCGCCATGGACGGCATCAGTCCGCCTGGCGCCGCAGGAACGCCGGGATGTCCAGGTAACTGCTGTCGCCGCCGAAATCGGCCACCGCCGGGGTCGCGGCCTCGCTGGCGCTGCTGCGCCCGCGCAGGTTGGCGGCGATGCCCTGGCCGGGGTTGAACGGATCGGCGACGGCGTCGATCAGCATGCCGGTGGTGCCGTCGCGCTTGCCGCTGTTCTGGCTGTTGATCAGCTGCACGTGCGGCTTGCGGTTCGGTTCCGTGCCGAAGTCCGCGCGTTCGCCGCGCACCGACTGCCGCGAGACCGCGCGGTTGAGGCCGGTGGCGACCACGGTGACGCGGACTTCGTCCTGCATGTCCGGGTCCAGCACGGTGCCGATGACGACCGTCGCGTCCTCGCTGGCGAAACCCTCCACCGTGCGGCCGACCTCGTCGAACTCGGCCATGGTGAAGTCCGGGCCGGCGGTGATGTTGACCAGGATGCCGTTGGCGCCGGACAGGTTGACGTCGTCGAGCAGCGGGTTCTGGATCGCCGACTCGGCCGCGGCCGAGGCGCGGTCGTCGCCGCGGGCGTGGCCGGTGCCCATCATCGCCAGGCCCATCTCGGACATGACGGTGCGCACGTCGGCGAAGTCGACGTTGATCAGGCCCGGGCGCACGATCAGGTCGGCGATGCCCTGCACCGCGCCGAGCAGCACGTCGTTGGCGGCGCGGAAGGCCTGGATCATGGTCGCGTTGCGGCCGAGCACGGTGATCAGCTTCTCGTTGGGGATGGTGATCAGCGAGTCGCAGTGCTGGCTCAGCTCGTCGATGCCCTTGAGCGCCACCTGCATGCGGCGGCGGCCCTCGAACGGGAACGGCTTGGTGACCACGGCGACGGTCAGGATGCCCATTTCCTTGGCCAGCTGCGCCACCACCGGCGCCGCGCCGGTGCCGGTGCCGCC
>JAKFDF010000109.1:0-29764 GCA_036676275.1 Lysobacter sp. | reverse complement strand
CGACCGCATCGGCCTGCATCCGGTGGCGGTGATCTTCGCGGTGCTGGCCGGCGGCACCCTGTTCGGTTTCCTCGGCATGCTGCTGGCGCTGCCGGTGGCGGCGATCGCCAACGTGCTGCTGCGTTACGCGCACGAGCGCTACACCCAGAGCCGGCTCTACGCCGGCGAACACCCCGCGGTCCTGCTCGACGAATTCGTCGATCCGGACGACGCGACGCGGACACGGGACGACGCGTGAGCGATCCCGTCCGCGACACGGCGCGGCAATTGCCGCTGGCGCTGCGTTATCCGCCGGACCAGCGCATGGAAACGTTCGTCGACGCGCCCGCCGGCGCGCTGGAGCAACTGCGCGCGCTGGCGCAAACGCCTGGTGCCGGCTGGCTGTACCTGTGCGGCTCCGCGGGCGTCGGCAAGACCCATCTCGCGCTCGCCGCATGCGCGGCCGCCGAGACCGCGGGCCGGCGCGCCGCCTACCTGCCGCTGAAGGCCGCGGCCGGGCGCCTGGGCGAGGCCCTGCACGCGCTCGACGGCGGCGACGTGATCGCGCTGGACGGCCTCGACGCCATCGCCGGCGGTCGCGACGACGAAGTCGCGTTGTTCGATTTCCACAATCGCGCCCGCAGTGCCGGGATCGGGGTGCTCTACGCCGCGCAGGCCACGCCGGATACCCTGCCGCTGGCGTTGCCGGACCTGCGCTCGCGGTTGGCGCAGTGCGCGCGCGTCGTGCTGTTGCCGCTAGGCGACGACGGCCGCCGCGCCGTGCTGCGCGAACGCGCGCAGCGACGCGGATTGATATTGGACGAGGCGGCGCTGGAGTGGCTGCTGAAACGGGTCGGCCGCGACCTCGCCGGATTGACCGGCCTGCTCGACCGGCTCGACCGGGCCTCGCTTGCCGCGCAGCGGCGGATCACGGTGCCGTTCCTGCGCGAGGTGCTGGAAGCGGATCGGTCGTAGCACCGGCCATGGCAGCTTCGGCCGCGAACTCGCGCTGCCTGTCCCGGCGTCGGGAAGGGTGCGAGGCTGCAGCCGCTGCCCCAGAACCCGTTCCCGCTCCCACGGAAGCGGCTCCCACGAAAACCGCGCCTACGGGGACGAGGCCGCCTTCAATTCGGCGTCCAGCTGCGCCAACCGTTGCGGTGTACCGACATCGGTCCAGCGGCCCTGGTGGTGCTCACCGGTCACGCCGCCGCCCGCCATCGCCGCGCGCAGCAGCGGCGCGAGCCTGAAGCGCGGCGGCACCGCGTCGGCGCCGGGCGCCGCGCCGATCACCTCGCGCCAATGGTCCAGCAACGACGGGCGATACACGCCGATGCCGGAGAAGGTGAGTTTCGCCGCGCCGTCGGCGGCAATGGTGCCGTCCTCGCGCAAGGCGAAGTCGCCGCCCGCATGTTGCGGCGGGTTGTCCACCAGGACCAGGTGTGCCGTGCCCGCGGGGGCATGCGGCAATCGCGCGAAGTCGTAATCGGTCCAGGTGTCGCCGTTGATCGCGATGAAGGGGGCGTCGATGTCGCCGTCGCCGGCCAGCAGCGGCAGGGCGTTGTGCATGCCGCCCCCGGTTTCCAGCGGCGTGTCGCCCTCGAACGCGTAGTGCAGTCGCAGGCCCCAGTGAGCGCCGTCGCCGAGTACTTGCGGGAACCGCGCCGCCAGCCAGCTGGTGTTGACGACGACGTCGCGCACGCCCAGCGCGGCCAGTTTTTCCAGGTGCCAGGCGATCAGCGGCTTGCCGCCGGCGGCAAGCAACGGCTTGGGCGTCGCGGCGGTCAGCGGGCGCATGCGTTCGCCCAGGCCGGCGGCGAGGACCAGGGCCTTCATGCCCGCGCCGTGCCGGTTGCCATGGCCGGCTTGACCCTGCGCTCGATCAGCGCGTGCAGCGGGGCGAGCTGCGGATAACGCGGCAGCACGCCTTCGAGGTAGGCGAAGAAGCGGGGCACGTCGGCGAGGTATTTCGGCTTGCCGTCGCGATGGTCCAGGCGCGCGAAGATGCCGATCACCTTGAGGTGGCGTTGCACGCCGATCCAGTCGGCGTCGCGGCGGAAGCGCGGCAGCGGCGGCACCGGCAGGCCGGCGTCGAGCGCGCGCGCGTGGTAGCGGTCGAGCCAACCGTCCACGCGTGGCTGAGGCCAGCTCAGGAAGGCGTCCTTGAACAGGCTCAGCGGGTCGTAGGCGATCGGGCCGCGTACCGCGTCCTGGAAGTCGAGTACCGCCGGGCCGCCCGCCACGGGCATCAGGTTGCGGGGCATGAAGTCGCGGTGCACCAGCACCTGCGGCTGCGCCAACGCGGAATCGATCAAACGGCGATAGACCAGGTCGAGCGCCTCCATGTCGCCGCAATCCAGCGCCATGCCGAGGTGGCGGCCGAGGAACCATTCGTCGAACAGGCGCAGTTCGCGCGCCAGCAACGCCTCGTCGTAGGCGGGAAGATCGGCTGGCGGCACGATCGCCTGCAGCTTCAGCAACTGGGCGATGGCGGCATCGAACAGGTCGTCGGCATTGGCGTCGTCGATCACCTGCAGGTACGTGTCCGCGCCAAGGTCTTCCAGCAACAGGAAGCCGCGCGCCGGGTCCTGGGCCAGCACCTGCGGCACGCGCACGCCACCGGCTTCGAGCAGCGCGCGGATGCGCAGCCACGGGCGCACGTCCTCCTTGTCCGGCGGGGAATCCATCACGATGCGGCTCGGTTGATGGCCGGGCGTGCGCCAGTAGCTCCGGAACCCGGCGTCGGTGGAGGCGCGCACGAGGCCGAGCACGGGATCGGCAAGCGCTTCCCGTGCCCAGGAAAGGCGCTCGCTGGCGCGTGCCGGATCGGACTCTGCGGATGGGTGCATGCATGCTCCGGCGGTCGGTCGCCGTGGGCGTACAGGGTAAACTGCGGCTCGGATGACAGGGAGATGGTCGTGGCGAAATTGCAACCCGTGCTGCTGTCCGGCGGATCCGGAACCCGGCTGTGGCCGCTCTCGCGCGAGGCCTATCCCAAGCAGTTCCTGCCGCTGACGGGCGAAGACACCATGCTGCAGGCGACCTGGCGCCGGGTGGCCGCGCTGGCCGATGTCGCGCCGATCGTGGTCGCCAACGAGGAGCACCGTTTCCTCGCCGCCGAGCAGTTGCGCCTGGTCGGCGCGCCGACGCCGGCGATCGTGCTCGAGCCGGTCGGTCGCAACACCGCGCCGGCGATCGCCGCCGCCGCCTTGCAGGCCACGGCCGGGGGCGGCGATCCGCTGCTGCTGGTGCTGCCGTCCGACCATGTCGTCGCCGATGCCGAAGCGTTCCGCGCGGCGGTGCGCATGGCCAGCGCCGCGGCCGCGCAGGGCGCATTGGTGACCTTCGGGATCGTGCCGACCGCGCCGGAAACCGGTTTCGGCTACATCCAGTCCGAGCCCGGCGCGGGCGGCGAAGGGGTGCGCAAGGTGCTGCGCTTCGTCGAGAAACCCGACGCGGCCACCGCGCAGGCGTACCTGGACGCGGGCGGTTATTACTGGAACAGCGGCATGTTCCTGTTCCGCGCCTCGCGGTACCTGGACGAACTCGAGCGCCTGCGCCCGGACATCCTGGCCGCCACCCGCGCCGCGTTCGCGGCGGCCAGGCGCGATGGCGACTTCATCCGCCTCGACAAGGAAGCCTTCTCCGGCTGCCCGTCGCAGTCGATCGACTACGCGGTCATGGAAAGGACCGAAGCGGCGATGGTGCTGCCGGTGGACATCGGCTGGAACGACGTCGGCTCCTGGTCGGCGTTGTGGGACGTGGCAGTGCGCGATGCCGACGGCAACGCCCACCATGGCGACGTGATCGCGGTCGACAGCCGCAATTGCTACGCCTACGCGCGGCGACTGGTGGCGCTGGTCGGGGTGGACGACATGGTCGTGGTCGAGACCGACGACGCGGTGCTGGTGGCGCGCAAGGACAAGGTGCAGCAGGTCAAGGACGTGGTTGCCCGGCTCAAGCAGGAGCAGCGCAGCCAGGCCGCGCTGCACCGCGAGGTGCACCGGCCCTGGGGCAGCTACGACTCTGTCGACACCGGCCCCCGCTTCCAGGTCAAGCGGATCAAGGTCAAGCCGGGCGCGCAGCTGTCGCTGCAGTCGCACACGCAGCGCGCCGAGCACTGGATCGTGGTCAGCGGCACCGCGCGGGTGACCCGCGACAACGACGTGTTCGAACTGCAGGCCAACCAGTCGACCTACATCCCGATCGGCGCCAGGCACCGGCTGGAAAACCCGGGCAGCGAGGTGCTGGAGCTGATCGAGGTGCAGTCCGGCGACTACCTCGGCGAAGACGACATCGTCCGCTACGAGGATGTCTACGGGCGCAGCTGACCGCCGCAAGGCCTGAAAAACGCCCCGCGATCGCGGGGCGTTTTCGTGTCGCTTGCCGGGTCAGGCCCTGGCGGATTTCCGGCGGAGCATCCCGTAGATGACCAGCAGCACGATGGCGCAGGCGATGGAGACCGCGAAGCCGAGGTATCGGTTGCCGATCCCGAGCGCGCCGCTGACATAGCCGCCGACCCACGCTCCGGCCATGCCGAGGAGGATCGTGAGGATCCAGCCCATCGGGTCAGCGCCGGGCTTGAGGAAGCGTGCCAGCACGCCGACGACGGCCCCGATCAGGATCGTATAAAGGATGCCACCCATGCTGTTCCCCCTGGTCGGTAGTGTGGGTACCGCAGCCGCATCCTAGCAGCAGCCTCCGGCCACGCGGGTCTTTCAGGCCTCGGGTTTCTCGCGACGCCGGAACAGGCCGCCCAGCAGCGACAGCGCGAAGCTGCCGGCCAGTGCGGCAAGGAAGCGCGAACCCGGGCCGGGCAGGGCGATGCCCAGCGCCCCGGCCACGGCCACGCCCAGCACCGCCCCGGCGACCCCGAACACGGCGGTCGACAACAGGCCGATGCTGCGCTTGTTGCTGGTGGCGAAGCGGACCAGGAAGCCAGCGAACAGCCCGATCACCACCAGCGCCACCCAGCCATCGCCGAGGCTGTCGAACAAGCGCATGAACTGGACGATCTCGATCGGGCCGTCGGGCATCGTGGTTTCCTCAGCAGCAACCGTGGTCGCCGCGTTCCATGGCGCTGGCGACGATCGCCGCACCCGTGGTTTCGCCGCGCACGCTGGCGGCATGGTGGTCGGCGATCACCCGCGCCACCGAGGCGGTCACCTTCTTGCCCATCGGGATGTGCAGGAATTCATTCGGGCCATGGGCGTTGGAATGCGGCCCGAGCACGCCGGTGATCATGAACTGCGCACCGGGGAATTTCTCGCCGAGCATGCCCATGAACGGGATCGATCCGCCCTCGCCCATGTACATCGCCGGGGCGCCGAAGAACTCGTGGCTGGCGGCGTCGATCGCCTTTTCCAGCCACGGCGCCATCGCCGGTGCGTTCCAGCCGGCCGAGGCCTTTTCCAGCTCCAGCGTGACCTGCGCGCCGTTGGGCGGATCGCGCAGCAGCGTCTGCTTCAGCAGTTCGCCGGCGCGTTTGCCGTCCAGGGTCGGTGGCAGCCGCAACGACAGCTTCACCGCCGTGTGCGGGCGCAGCACGTTTCCGGCCGAGGCCAGCGGTGGAATGCCGTCGACGCCGGTCACCGACAATGCCGGGCGCCAGGTGCGGTTGAGCACCAGTTCGGTCAGGTCCGGGGTCATCGGCGTCATTCCCGGCAGGAACGGGAACTTGTCGAAGACCGCGTCGCCCAGCACCTCGGCGACCTTGCGCGCCTGCGCCATGCGGTCCTCGGGGACGGCCACGTGCAGGCCCTCGAGCAGGATGCGGCCGCTGGCCTCGTCCTCGATCCGCGACAGCAGCTGGCGCAGCAGGCGGAAGCTGGACGGCACGATCCCCGAGGCGTCGCCGGAATGCACGCCTTCCTCCAGCACCCTGACCGTGAGGTTGCCGCCGGCCAGCCCGCGCAGCGAGGTGGTGCACCACAGCTGCTCGTAGTTGCCGCAACCCGAGTCCAGGCAGACCACCAGCGACGGCTTGCCGATGCGGTCGGCGAGGTGGTCGACGTAGGCCGGCAGGTCGTAGCTGCCCGACTCCTCGCAGGCCTCGATCAGGATCACGCAGCGCGCATGCGGCGTGCCCTGCTCCTGCAGCGCCTGGATCGCGGCCAGCGAGCCGAAGATCGCGTAGCCGTCGTCGGCGCCGCCGCGGCCGTAGAGCCGGTCGCCCCTGAGCACCGGCGTCCAGGGGCCCAGGCCCTCGTCCCAGCCGGTCATTTCCGGCTGTTTGTCGAGGTGGCCGTACAGCAGCACGCAGTCCTCGCCGGTGCCTTCCCCGGTGGCCGGGACCTCGAGGTAGATCAGCGGCGTGCGCCCTTCCAGCTGCACGACTTCGACCACCAGGCCGGGAATCGCCTGTGCCTTCGCCCAGGCCTCCATCAGCGCGACCGCGGCATCCATGTAGCCGTGCTGCGCCCACTGCGCATCGAACATCGGCGACTTGTTGGGGATGCGGATGTATTCGACGAGTTGCGGAACGATGTCGTCGTCCCATTTCCCGGTGACGAAGCGATCGATCTTGCCGGCGTCCATGACGAGCCTTGTTTCTTGGGATGGCGGGATTCTACGCCGCGCCGTGTGTAGGACTTTCCCTACATCCGGATGCGGCATCCACCGGCTTCGCGGTGGCGCATCCGACGATACGGTGTGGCCATGGCGATGCGGACACTGTATCCACCGGCGGCGGAGGCCAGCCGGCAAGGAAACGGAAGCCCATATCACCCAAGGAGATCCGCCATGAACGTCTTCACCACTGCCCTCAAGTCGCTCGCCCTGACCCTGCTGCTGGCCACCAGCGCCTTTGCCGCCGACCGGGTCAACATCAATACCGCCGATGCCGCCGCCATCGACCAGGCCCTGCTCAACGTCGGCCCGGCCAAGGCCGAGGCCATCGTCGCCTATCGCAAGGCCCACGGCAGCTTCAAGAGCGCCGAGCAGCTGGCGCTGGTCAAGGGCATCGGCTTGAAGACGGTCGAGAAGAACCGCGACCGCATCACCCTCGGCAGCGTCGCCCCGGCGCGCAAGCCGGCCGGCAAGGCCGTCGCCAAGCGCTGAAGCTTGCCGCGGTCGCGCACGGACGCGCGGCCGCAGTCAGGGGCAGGACGCCCCGAACGGAACCGGCAGGACGCCAGTACAGGGACGTAGCGCCGCCAGCCCGCACAGGACGTGCGTGCTGGCGGTTTCTTGTCGTCCCGACGCTACACTCGCCGCATGCCCGCCCCGCACGTCATCCCGGCCAACGAATATCGGCGCGAGCGCTGGAAGAACGGCGCCGGCTGGACCCGGGAAATCCACGCGCATCCGTCGGCCGCGCACGGTTGGGACTGGAGGCTGTCGATCGCCGAGATCGAGCAGGACGCGCCGTTCTCGGTGTTTCCCGGCGTCGAGCGCGAACTCGTCCTGCTCAGCGGCAACGGCCTGCGACTGCGTTTCGAGGACGGCGAACAGCACGTGCTGCATCCGCCGCATGGCAGGCTGCGGTTCCACGGCGAGCGCGGGGTGGTCGGCGAACTGGTCGACGGCCCGACCCAGGATTTCAACCTGATGTGGCGGCGCGATGCGATCGACGCGCAACTTTGGCACCGGCCATTGGTCGGCCCGATGGTGGTGTTCGCCGAACCCGGTGCGGCCTGGGCGTTGCACCTGATCGCAGGGCACGCGCGTTTCGCCGACGATTCCGGCCTGCCGGACCTGGCCGCCGGCGACACGGCGCTGCTGCAGGCCGGCGATGCGCGCCTACGCCATGTGCTGGACGGCGCCGGCGAGCTGCTGGTGATCAGGCTCGCGCGGCGCGCATAGCGGTCGCCCTGGCCAGGCCGCCTCGGTCAGGCCAGCGCCGGCCACAACACCGCCGCCAGCACCAGCAACGACACCCCGAGCACGCTCGCCGCCATCTGCTTCATGCTGCGTCCGCGCGCCCACATCCAGAGGCCCGACAGCCCGAGCAGCAGCATCGCGAGCGCGAAGCTGTCCGCAAGCAGCACCCAGGGCAAGCCACCGCCCACGGCCTTGTGCAGGCGGTTGAGCGCCGCCAGCCAGGCCTGCCGGTGGTGCCTGAGCTCGGCGTCCGCCTGCCCCGGCGTGTACTGCAGCGTCCACGAGTTGCGCGCGTTGCCGCCGTTGAGGTTCCATTGCAGGGGCGCGCCTTCGGGCGCACCGCGCGGTGCGCCCTTGCGGATCGATTGCGCATCCAGGCCCTGCGATTGCAACAACCACTTCGACAGGTCCTCCGCCGATGCACGGGCCTGCGGCGGCACCGCGACCACGGTGCGTCCGGACTCGATGCTGTCGCCCTGCGGCCATGCGTTGTCGCCGAAACGATGGTTCATCACCAGGCCGGTGAAGCCGTACGCGATCGCCGCCAGCGCGCCCCACGCGCCGATCCACAGGTGCAACCGGCGGATCAGGCGATGGCTGCGCTGGCCGTTGCGCGGGCGCTGGATGTCGTTCATGCGGGTCCCTGGATCGGGGGCGTGGTGCGGGACCTGGCCGGCGCGAGCGATCGCCGCGCCGCCGGGCTCGGGACGTGCTGTCGGGCGCAGCACCCTCAGTAGCGGTAGTTCACGCTCAGCCAGGCGCTGCGCGGCGTGCCCGGGCTGATGTTGTTGTTGCTGTGGGCACTGGCGAAATAGCGCTTGTTGCCGATGTTCTCGACGTTGAGCTGCAATTGCAGCGACGGGTTGACGGTCCAGTACAGCGCCGCATCGAAGCGGGTGAAGGCGGGCACCGTCACCTGGTTGTCGATGTTGGCGAAGATCGCGCCGCGATGGACGATGCCAAGGCCGGCACCGAAGACCGGGTTGAAGTCGTAGCGGTTCCACAGCGAAGCCGAGTGCCTGGGCAACTGCGCCAGCCGGTTGCCGGCCAGGGCGGTGGCCGATTGCGTGCTGGTGAGTTCGCCGGACTGGTAGGCATAGCCACCCATCAGCTGCCAGGCATCGGTGAGGCGGCCGGCGATGCCGAGTTCGACGCCCTTGGCGGCCTGGCCGTCGACCAGGATCGAGCGCGTGGCGTCGGCCGGGTCGACCACCGCGACGTTGCCGCGATCGAGGCGATACACGGCGATGCTGGCGGACAGGTCGGGGCGCAGGTCCCATTTGGCGCCGATCTCGCGGTTGCGGAAGGTCTCCGGATCCAGCGCGGCATTGCTCGCGCGCAGCGAAGCGAGCTGGTCGCCGGCGCGCGGCTGGTAGGACATGCTGTAGCTGGCGTACAGCGAGACGGCATCGACCGGCTTGAAGACCAGGCCGGCACGCGGCGAAAGCAGGCGATCGTCGCTGCGCAGGATTTCGCCGGTGCGGTTGTCGCGCAGCTCGACGCTGAAGTCGTCGTAGCGCAGGCCGACGATCGCCTGCCAGCGCGGCGAGAGTTGGATCTGGTCCTGCAGGTAGACCGCGGCGACCCTGGCCACGCCGTGGTTGTCGGCATCGTCCTCGTCCTGGCGGAATTCGACCGGCGAGGCGCTGGCCGGATCGTCCAGTGGCGCCTGCACGCTGGTGGCGGTGCTGCCCGGCGGGCCGAAGTAGCCGGTCATGCGCAGGTTGTCGGTTTCCTGCCTGCCGAACTCGGCGCCCGCCAGCAGCGTGTGCCCGACCTTGCCGGTCGCCGCATGCCAGGTCAGGTCGGTCTGGTTGAACAGGTTCCGGCGCGTGGTGGCGTTGTTGTAGGCGGCCAGCGCCACGGTCTGCGTCGCCGCGTCCACCGCGCCCGGGAAGACGTTCTGGTAGAACTTGTCGTAATCCGCCCAGCGCAGGTGGTTGCGCAGGCTGGTGCCGCCTTCGAATGCATGCTCGAGCACCGCGTCGAAGGCGTCCACCGTGGCGTCCACCGGGCTCTGCGCCGGATTGCCGAAGAAGGTGGACGGATCGACGTCGAGCGGGCGTCCGTCCAGCGACGGCACGCCGCGGTCGGCGACGCGTTCGTCATGGAAGCGCTCGTACGACGCCTGCAGCCGCGTGCGCGCGCCCAGGTCGATGCCGAAGCTCGGGTTGATGCCGTAACGCTCGAGCTGGAAGCCGTCGCGGAAGCTTTCGGAATCCTCGTAGACCGCGTTGATGCGGAAACCGGCGTCCTCTCCGATGCCGGTGCCGTAATCGAGCGTGCCGCGACGGCGGTTGCCGGAGCCCAGCTGCAAACTGCCGGCGCGATGGCTCTGGCCGTCGGCCTGGCGGGTGACCCGGTTGATCACGCCGCCGCCGCCGCCGCGGCCGAAGATCATCGCGTTCGGGCCCTTGAGCGCCTCCACGCGTTCCACGTTGTAGACGTCGCGGATGTACTGCACGTCGTCGCGGATGCCATCCACGAAGAAGTCGGCGGTGGTGCTGTTGCCGCGCAGCACCGGGGTGTCGCGGTTGCCTTCGCCCTGCGCGGTGCCGACGCCGGGCATGTAGCGCAGGGTGTCGGCGAGGCTGGTCATCGCCTGGTCGGCGATCAGCTTGTCGGTGACCACGGTCACCGCCTGCGGCACGTCCAGCAGGTCGGTATCGGTCTTGGTGGCGCTGCGGGTCTTGCGCGCCTGGTACTCGGGCAGGTAGCGCTGGCCGACCACGGTCACGGCTTCGATGTCCTGCGGCTGGTCGTCCGTGGCGGGGGAGGGATTACCGGGAATGCCATCGGCCGCGGCTGCGAATGCCGGCGTGCATAGCGCATACATCAGGGAGAGTGCGAGCGGCGTGCGCGACAGCAGAACACGCGAACGGAACAAGGAGGCCATGGGATCCTCAAGGGCAAATGGGTCAATGCGGCGCAGAACTGGCCGCGTCGTCCGGCATGCTAATGAGAATGATTATCAAACGCAACCGATGCGGGTGAGATGGCCTCAATCCCGGTCGTCGCGCGTCCAGACCGCGCCGTCCTCGACCCTGACCGGGAACCTGATCACCGGGGCATAGGCCGGCGGGTTGAGCGCGCTGCCGTCGCGGACGTCGAACTTCGAGCCGTGCAGCACGCACTCGATGGTTGCATCCCCGCCGTCGAAACTGCCCGCCGACAGTTCGAAGTCCTCGTGGCTGCAGCGATCCTCGAGCGCGTAGAAATCGCCGTCGTAGTTGACGACCAGGATCGCGGTGTCGCCGTCCCAGGCGACCTTGCATTCCCCGGGGAGAAGTTCGGCAGTGCTGCAGACGCGGATCCAGTTCGTCGTATCGGTCATCTCACAGCGCCTTCTCGAGCACTTCGAAGCGCAGGTCGCCCCGCTTGGGGATGCCGAAGCGCGGGTCCACGGCGGGGAACGGCTTCTTGATCCCGGTGCGGCGGTAGCCGCGGCGCTCGTACCAGGCGATCAACTCCTCGCGAAGGTCGATCACGGTCATGCGCATCAGCGGCAACCGCCAATCCTCGCGCACGATGCGTTCGGCCTCCGCCAGCACCGCCTTGCCGATGCCGCCGCGCTGCAGGCCGGGTCGCACCGCGAACATGCCGAAGTAGCCCGTGCCGTCCTCGACCGCAACGTGGGCGCAGGCCAGCAATTGGCCGTCGCGCCGTGCCAGCAGTACCTGGCTGCGCGGGCGCTCGATGTCGGCGCGCAGCATCCCGGGGTCGATGCGGTTGCCGTCGAGCAGGTCGGCCTCGGTGGTCCAGCCGGCGCGACTGGCATCGCCGCGATAGGCGGAAGTCACCAGGGCCACCAGTGCATCGACGTCGTCGAGGGTGGCGCTGCTGAAGGCGAGGTCGGGCATGGTGGTGGCGGGTCCTGGGTCCTGGCGGGTAGCGACGACATGCTGCCGGGGCTCTGTCCGGGCTCCTCGCACGAGCGAGGCAAGCCTGGATTCTCCGGCCGCGGGGGCGCGAGCTGCCGCGTTGCTGCGGAATCGAGTCGAGACCCCGCCGCTGCAGGCCGCTCCTACGACAGAAGCTTGCGCACCTTGCGCAGGGCGGCCACGAACGCCTCGATCTCGTCGTGGGTATTGTAAAAGGCTAGCGACGCGCGGCAGGTCGCCGGGACGCCGTAGAACTGCATCAACGGATGCGCGCAGTGGTGCCCGGAGCGCACCGCCATGCCTTCCAGGTCGAGCAGCGTGGCGAGGTCGTGGCCGTGCGCGCCTTCCAGCAGGAACGAAACCACGGCCGCCTTGTCGGCGGCGTTGCCGATGATGCGCAGGCCGTCGATCCCGCGCATTTCCTCGGTGAGGTGCGCGAGCAGTTCCGCCTCGCGCGCGGCGACTTCGGCCATGCCCAGCGCGGCGAGGTAGTCGACCGCGGCGCCGAGCCCGATGTGGCCGGCGATGTTCGGCGTGCCGGCCTCGAAGCGGTGCGGCGGGTCGCTGAAGGTGGTGCCGTCGAAGCGCACCTCCTTGATCATCTCCCCGCCGCCGAGGAATGGCGGCATCGCGGCCAGGTGCTCGCGTCGCGCCCACAGCGCGCCGGTGCCGGTCGGGCCGCACATCTTGTGGCCGGTGAGGGCGTAGAAGTCGCAGCCGATGGCGGGGAGGTCGACCGCCATGTGCGGCAGCGCCTGCGAGCCGTCGACCACGGTGGTGATCCCGCGCCTGCGCGCCAGCCGGCAGACCTCGCGCACCGGGTTGATGGTGCCGAGCACGTTGGAAACGTGGGTCACGCCGAGGATCTTCACCTCCGGCGTCATCGCGGCTTCCAGCGCGTCGAGGTCGAGCACGCCTTCCGGGGTGATCTCCGCGACCTTGATGGCCGCGCCGGTACGCTGCGCCACCAGTTGCCAGGGCACGATGTTGGCGTGGTGTTCCATGCGCGTGAGCAGGATCGCGTCGCCCGCCTGCAGTCGCGGCAGCGCCCACGAATAAGCCACCAGGTTGATCGCGAAGGTGGTGCCGCTGGTGAGCACGAGTTCGTCCGCGCGCACGTTGAGATGGCGCGCGAGCTTGCCGCGCGCGCCCTCGTAGGCCTCGGTCGCTTCGTTGCCGAGCGCGTGCACGGCGCGGCTGACGTTGGCGTTGTGGCGGCGGTAGAAGTCGTCCGTCGCGGCGATCACCGCGGCCGGCTTCTGCCCGGTGTTGGCTGAGTCGAAGTAGACCAGCGGCTTGCCGTGGACTTCGCGCTGCAGGAGCGGGAAATCGGCGCGCACGCGCGCCCAGTCCAGGCTCACGCGTCGTCCTCCAGCGCCAGCAGCGCGTCGTCGAGCAGGCCCGACAGCATTGCGCGCACCGCGTCGTCGTCGACCACCCCCAGCGCTTCGCGGCAGAACGCGACCGTCAGCAGCCGCTGCGCATCGGCTTCCGGAAGCCCGCGCGAACGCAGGTAGAACATCGCGGTGGGATCGAGCTGGCCGACCGTGGCGCCGTGGGCGGCCTTGACCTCGTCGGCATGGATCTCCAGTACCGGCTGGCTGTCGACCTCGGCCTGGTCGGACAACAGCAGGTTCTTGTTGGACAGGCTGGCATCGCTGCCATCGGCGCCCGGGCGGATGGTGATGCCGCCATGGAACACGGTGCGGCTGCGGCCGGCCGCGATCCCGCGCCAGGTGAGGTCGCAGGCGGTGTTGCCGGCGATGTGCTCGATCCCCAGCCGGGTGTCGACATGGCGGCGGCCGCGCCCCAGCTGCACGCCGTTGGCGACCAGCATCGCGCCTTCGCCCTCGAGCCGCACGTTGAGCTCGTGCCGCGACAGCGATGCCCCGAACTCCAGGTCGAGCCGGTGGTACTGCGCATCGCGCGCGAGCACCGCGTCGGTGCGCGCGACCAGGGTCGCCCGCGGCGATTCGCCCTGGCGTCGCAGGTGTCGCAGCAAGGCACCGGCGGCCAGGTGCACGTGGACCAGCGTGTTGCCCAGGTTGGCATGGTCGCCGCCGCCCAGGTGGTGCTCGACCACGGTGGCTTCGGCGCCGCGGCGCAGTTCGACCAGGTGGCGCAGGTGCCAGGCGATGTCGCCGCCGGCGGCCGGCACGCCCACGAACACCAGGTGCAGCGGCTGCGCCAGGCGCGCGTTGTCGGCCAGGCGCAGCACCGCGCCGTCGCTGGCGAGCGCTGCGTTGAGCCGGGCGAAGACCTCGTCGCCGCGCGCATAGCGGCGCTGCATGAAGTTGGCCGCGCGCGGATCCGGATCGGCCAGCGCCTGCGGCAGGGTCAGCAGGCGAGCGGTCGGCGGCAGCGTCGACAGGTCGGAATTGCCGGGGTCGAAGCGGCCGTTGACGAACACCATGCGCGGCGACGGGATGCCGGCCAGCAGCGCTGGATCGAAGGCGGCCGGCGCGATCGCGGCCGGCGCGAAGCTGCGCCGCTCGAGCGCGCGCAACGGGGTGTATTTCCAGGCTTCGCTGCGGGCCTGCGGCAAGCCGTCGCGCAGGGCCTCGTCGAGCGCGGCGCGGCGGGCGGCGTCGGCCCCGGCGACATCGCCAAACCCGGTCGCCAGCGAGTCCAGCAACGCGCTCATGGGGCCACGGCCGCGGGCGCGACCCGGTCCTTGAGCCAGGCGTAACCGTGCGCTTCGAGCTCCAGCGCCAGTTCCGGGCCGCCGCTCTCGGCGATGCGGCCATCGGCCAGCACGTGCACGACGTCCGGGCGGATGTAGTCGAGCAGGCGCTGGTAGTGGGTGATGACCAGGAACGCGCGCTCGGGCGAGCGCAGCGCGTTGACGCCGTCGGCGACGGACTTGAGCGCATCGATGTCCAGGCCCGAGTCGGTCTCGTCGAGGATCGCCAAGCGCGGTTCGAGCACCGCCAGCTGGAAGATCTCGTTGCGCTTCTTCTCGCCGCCGGAGAAACCCTCGTTGACGCCACGCTGCAGCAGGCGGTCGTCCAGGTGCAGCACCGCCAGTTTCTCGCGCACCCTCTTCAGGAACTGCATCGAATCGAGTTCCGGCTCGCCGCGCGCCTTGCGCTGGGCGTTGAGCGCGCTGCGCAGGAAGTAGGTGTTGTTCACGCCCGGGATCTCGACCGGGTACTGGAAGGCGAGGAACACGCCGTCGGCCGCGCGCTGTTCCGGCGCCCGCGCCAGCAGGTCGCGGCCGTCGAGCAGCACGCTGCCGGCGGTGACTTCGTAGCCGTCGCGCCCGGCCAGCACGTTGCCGAGCGTGGACTTGCCGGCGCCGTTGGGCCCCATGATCGCGTGCACCTCGCCCGGCTTCACGTCCAGCGAGAGCCCCTTGAGGATGTCGCGCCCGTTGATGCGGACGTGGAGGTTGTCGATCTTCAGCATTGCGCGTTCCATGATTCCAGATGTGTGTGGGAGCGGATCCGGCCGGGAGCCGTCGTCGTTCCAGGGAGCCTGGAGCCCGCGGCTGCAGCCGCTCCCGCGGGGCTGTCAGCCGACGGCGCCTTCCAGCGACACTTCCAGCAATTTCTTGGCTTCCACGGCGAATTCCATCGGCAGCTCGCGGAAAACCTGCTTGCAGAACCCGTCGACGATCATCGACACCGCGTCTTCCTCGCCGATGCCGCGCGAGCGGCAGTAGAACATCTGGTCGTCGCTGATCTTGGAGGTGGTGGCCTCGTGCTCGACCGTGGCCGAGGGATGCTTGACCTCGATGTAGGGGAAGGTGTGCGCGCCGCACTGCTTGCCGATCAGCAGCGAGTCGCACTGGGTATGGTTGCGCGCGCCCTCGGCGCTGCGCTCGACCTTGACCAGGCCACGGTAGGAGTTCTGGCCGCGGCCCGCGCTGATGCCCTTGCTGACGATCTTCGACTTGGTGCGCTTGCCGACGTGGATCATCTTGGTGCCGGTGTCGGCCTGCTGGCGGTGGTGGGTGAGCGCCACCGAATGGAACTCGCCGGTCGAGTCGTCGCCCAGCAGCACGCAGGACGGGTACTTCCAGGTGATCGCCGATCCGGTCTCGACCTGGGTCCACACCACCTTGCTGCGCGCGCCACGGCATTCGGCGCGCTTGGTGACGAAGTTGTAGATGCCGCCGACGCCGTTCTCGTCCCCGGGGTACCAGTTCTGCACCGTGGAATACTTGATCTTCGCGTCCTCCAGCGCCACCAGCTCGACCACCGCCGCGTGCAGCTGGTTCTCGTCGCGCATCGGCGCGGTGCAGCCCTCCAGGTACGAGACCTCGGCGCGGTCCTCGCAGATGATCAGGGTGCGCTCGAACTGGCCGGTGTGGCCGGCGTTGATGCGGAAGTAGGTGCTCAGCTCCATCGGGCAGCGCACGCCCTCGGGAATGAACACGAAGCTGCCGTCCGAGAACACCGCCGAGTTCAGCGCGGCGAAGTAGTTGTCGCCGGTCGGCACCACCGAGCCCAGGTACTTCCGCACCAGGCCGGGCTGCTCCTTGATGGCCTCGGACATCGAACAGAAGATGATGCCCTTGTCGGCCAGTTCCTTGCGGAAGGTGGTGCCCACGGAGACCGAGTCGAACACCGCGTCCACCGCGACGCCAGCCAGCTTCTTGCGTTCGTGCAGCGGCACGCCGAGCTTGTCGTAGGTGTCGAGCAGTTCCTTCGGCACCTCGTCCAGCGACTTGTACTTGGGGCCCTTGGGCGCGGAGTAATAGCTGATCGCCTGGAAGTCGATCGGCGCGATGCTGAGCTTGGCCCAATGCGGCACCGGCATCGTCAGCCAATGGCGGTAGGCGGCCAGCCGCCATTGCGTCATCCACTCCGGCTCTTCCTTCTTCGCCGAGAGCGCGCGCACGATGTCCTCGGACAGCCCCGGTGGCAGCGAATCGGATTCGATGTCGGTGACGAAGCCGGCGTCGTAGCGGCGGCCGAGCTGCTCGATGACTTCGGCGTTCCGGGGCGCGGCATTCCCGGCCGGCGCGGCGTCCAGCGGCGGGTGTTCGATGGCGGCGGTGCGGTTGTTCATGCGGTCCTCATGCCGTCGCCAGGGTGGCGGCGATGGCCTTGCGCGGCGCGCGTGGCGGCGGCGCCAGCATCTGCGCCAGGGTGACGCCGCGCAGCGCGTCGGCGACCACGTCGTTGATCCGTCGCCAGTTGGCGCGCACGCCGCACGATTGCTCGATGCCGCAGGCGCCTGCATGGACGCTGCATTCGGTCATCCCGAGCGGGCCCTCCATCGCCTCGACGATCTCGATCAGGCTGATCGCGGCGGCATCGCGGGCGAGGCGGTAGCCGCCGTTGCTGCCGCGGAAGCCCTCGACCAGCCCGGCCTGGGCCAGCGGTTTGAGCAGCTTGGCCACGGTCGGCATTTCCAGCCCGGCCTGATCGGCCAGTTCCGCCGCGCTCAGCACCACGCCGGGCCGTGCGGCGAGCACGGTCAGGACGACGGTGGCGTAATCGGTCAGCTTGGTGACGCGCAGCATGGACGGGGCCCGGATAACGTACCGAAATTGTACGGTTTCCGGGCCCCGGGGCCAAGCCGTCGTGTTTGGCTGTCAGCCGGCGGTGGTTGCCTGGGCCGGCGCGGGCGGCAGCACCCATTGCACGTAGGGCGCCCGCGGCGCCTGTCCGGGCGGCAGGTAGGCCGGGGCCGGCTGCCCGGCCGGGCCCAGCGAGCGGATGAACCGGTAGAGCGCGATGCGGTCGGGTTCGCTCATCGCGCGCACCGCGAAATCGGGCATCGGCGGCCGGGTATGCAGTTCGGAGCTGTACTTCAGCCAGGCTGCCTCGTCCATCTCCTGGATCTTCAGCCGCAGGTTGGCGGGGTAGGTCGTGCCCCAGGGGCCGTTCCAGCCCAGTGGCGAGCCGACCAGCCATTGCGCTTTCGGGATGGCGCCGCCGGTTTCGGCGTAGCCGGGCGTGTGGCAGTCGTTGCAGCCCGAGATCCGGGCCAGGTATTCGCCGCGCGCCAGGGCCTGGGCGTCGGACGCCGCCAGGTCCGCCACCGGGGCGAGGCTGGTCGCCAGCGACGCGGTATCGACCGGCTGCGGGCCGCGGGCGCAGGCGGCGGTCGCCAGCAGCGCGAGCGTGGTGAGCATGGAACGCGGGCAGGCCATCGCTATTCTCCGTGTGGGATGTCGACCGAACGCAAGCCGCCGCGGCCTCCGGCCAAGGGCATGGCGGGTTCACGCTGCTTGCGGCGACAATGGCGTTTTTCGCCCACTGGAAAGCCGATGCCCCGCAAGATCGCCGCCCGCAAGTCCGACATCCACGGCAACGGCGTGTTCGCCATCGCCCCGATCGCCAAGGGCGAGCGCGTCATCGAGTACAAGGGCCGCCGCCGCACCCACGAGGAAGTCGACGCCGACGACAGCGGCGATGTCGAGAGCGGCCATACCTTCCTGTTCACGCTCAACGACGACTACGTCATCGACGCCAATTACGAAGGCAACAGCGCGCGCTGGATCAACCACAGCTGCAGCCCCAACTGCGAGGCGGTGCTGGACGAGAACGAGGACGAGCCGAAGAAATCGCGCGTGTTCATCGAGTCGATCCGCGCGATCAAGCCCGGTGAAGAACTCACCTACGACTACGGCATCACCCTGGAGGAGCCGCATACGGCGCGGTTGAAGAAGATCTGGGCCTGCCGTTGCGGCTCGCGGAAGTGCACCGGGACGATGCTCAAGCCCAAGCGCTGACGCACCGGGCGCCCCGGCCCGGTTGCGGCCGGGTTGCCGATGGTTGCAATGACCTATGCCAGTGGCCCGGGGTGCCGGACGCGGCCACGCTGCACACCGTCGCCATCGTGGACATGCCCGCATGCGCCTGCTGTTGTCCCTCGCCCTGCTGCCCGGCCTTGCCGGCAGCGGACCCCTCGACGCCGCCGTACCGGCGGTTGCAAAGGCCGAACCCGTGGCGGTGCTCCATCTGGAGCCCTACCGGCGCACCGTCGCGGTGCGGGTGGTGGCCAATGGCACTCCCGGCCTGTTCGCATTCGACACCGCCGCCGGGCATACCGTCGCCTCGCCGGAATTCGCGGCCGCGGCCGGTTGCAAGCCCTGGGGCGAGCTGGGTGGCTTCACCATGACCGGCAAGCACCTGGGCATGCCACGCTGCGACGGCCTGGCCTTCACCGTCGACGGCCATGCGCTGCGCGCGCCGGTGGCGGGCGTGATGCAGGTGGCCGAGCTGTTCGCCAAGGATGCGCCGCCGGTCGAAGGCCTGCTCGCGCTGGACGCCTTCGCCGGCCAGACCATCACCATCGATTTCGCCGGCGGCAAGCTTTACGTCGAGACCCCGGCCAGCGCCGCCCAGCGCATCTCCGGCGCACGCGAAGTGCCGATCTCGCTCGCGCGCGAGGCGCAGGGCATCGCGCTGGCGGTCAATGTCGAAGTGCCGACGGCGCAGGGCATCGTCCGCTTCGAGCTCGACAGCGGCAACGGCGGCACCGTGCTGGTGTCCAAGCCCTACGCGCGCCTGTTCGGCCTGGATCCCGAGGCCCAGGGCCCGCAGCAGGCATCGATCGACGTGGCGCCCGGGATCGTCGCCCATGCACTGGCGTTCACTCCGGCAATGAACATCGACGGCAACCTCGGGATGCCGTTCCTCAAGGACTGGATCGTGACCCTCGACCTCGAGCGCGGCCGCATGTGGTTGCGCCGAAATCCGGTTCCCGCGCCGCCCGGCATGGGCGTTCCGCCGCCGCCCAAGGACTGACCCGATGCACGCCCGCCTGCTTTGCCTGGCCATCTTCCCGGCGCTCGCCGCGCCGGCCTGGGCGATCGACGTCGACGGCCGCATCGATCCGGCCGAATGGCAGGGCGCGCAGCACATCACCGACTTCAAGGTGGTCGAGCCGCTGACCCGCGCGCCGTCCCCGTACCCGACCGAGGCCTGGGTGCTGGCCACGCCGGAAGGCCTGGCGATCGGCTTCCGCAATACCCAGCCGGCGAGCGTGCCGCGCACCTATCGCCGCACCCAGCGCGACGAGGACGCGCAGGTCGACCGCGTCAACCTGATGGTCGACTTCGACGGCGACGGCCGCACCGGCTACAACTTCACCGTCTACCTCACCGGCGGCATCATCGACGCGACGATCACCAACGAGTCGCGATTCAGCAAGGACTGGGACGGCAACTGGCAGCACGCGGCCAGCGAGGACGGCGACACCTGGTCGGTGGAGATGCTGATCCCGTGGTACATCGCACCGATGCGCAAGGGCGTCGACGGCAAGCGCACGATGGGCATCTACCTGGATCGCGTGATCGGTTCCACCGGGCAGCGCCTGGCGTGGCCGGCGGCGAGCTTCACCCTGCCGCGCTTCCTGTCCGACTTCACCCCGGTGACGGTTCCGGTGTACAGCCAGTCGCTGCTGGCGGTCACTCCCTACGTGGTCGGCGGCTACGACAACATCAGCGGCAGCGACCACTTCGACGCCGGCGCCGACATCGTCTGGAAGCCCAACGGCCAGACCCAGCTCACCGCGACCCTCAACCCCGACTTCGGCCAGGTCGAGAGCGACGACCTGGTGGTGAACTTCGGCGCCAACGAAACCTTCTTCAGCGACAAGCGCCCGTTCTTCACCGAGAACCAGGGCATCTTCGAGTTCGGCACGCCCTCCGACAACAGCCAGCTGCTGTATACGCGCCGCGTCGGCGGGCCGGCGGACGATGCCAGCGGCCCCGGCGACATCACCGCCGCGGTCAAGCTCAACGGCAGCCTGGGCGCGTACAAGTACGGGCTGTTCGCCGCCGAGGAGGCCGACGACGCCGGCCGCTCGTTCCGCGCGCTGCGGCTGGTGCGCGACTACGACAAGCAGAACGTCGGCCTGATGCTGACCCAGGTCGACCATCCGTACCTGGACCGCGAGGCGACCGTGTTCGGCATCGACCACAACTGGCGGCCGACGGAGCAATGGAACATCCAGACCCGCCTGGTCGGCAGCCAGGTCGACCAGTCCGGCGACACCGTCCGCGGCAGCGGCGGCACGGTCTGGGCCGACTACAACTTCGGCAATGGCTGGCGATCGCAGTGGATCGTGATGCACTTCGGCGACAACCTGCAGATCAACGACTTCGGCTACCTGTCGCGCGCCAACCTCAACTATGCGCACTGGCAGGTGTCGCGCCGCGACACCGACCTGCCCGGAACCTCGGCGTATTCGTCGCACGAATGGCGCTTGCGGGTCGGCGCGACCGACAACGACCACGGCCTGGCGCTGCAGCGGCAGTTCCGCGCGATGCTGCAGAGCAACCTGCGCGACGGCGGCAACGAGTACATGCAGGTCAACGTCAACAGCGCCGGTTACGACGACCGCATCCTGCGCGGCAACGGGATCCTGCGCCTGCCGCCGAACTTCAACGCCTTCTACGAGCGCTCGCGGCCGCGCAAGGGCAACTGGGAGCTCTACGGCAACATCGGCGTCGACAACGGCGGCATCGGCGACGATCGCAGGCTGGGCTACAACGCCCAGTTCAAGCCGACCTACTTCATCAGCGACGCCTTCAACGTATTCGGCGTGTTGTACGTCGAAAGCACGCCGCAGTGGATGGTATGGCAGCACGACAACCTGCTGGGCACCTTCCGCGAACGTGCGCTGGAGATCGACGCCGGCGTCAACTGGACGATCGGCGACAGGCAGGAACTGCGGGTCAAGTTGCAGGCGATCGGCCTGGACGCGAGGCTGCGCCAGGCTTGGCGCGCCGACATCGACGGCACCCCGATCCCGTCCGCCGAGCACGTCGACGACTTCAGCCTGCGCAACCTCGGCTTCCAGGTGCGCTACCGCTACGAACTTGCACCGCTGTCGGACCTGTACGTGGTCTACAGCCGCGGCGGCTACCTGTTCGACGAATTCGCGCAGGATCCCGCTTCGCAGTTGCGCGATGCGTTCGCGCTGCGCGACACCGAACAGCTGCTGGTCAAGCTGAGCTACCGATTCGAGCTGTAGGAGCGACTCACTTGACCTCGCGCAGGTCCGCCGATGCGATCCGCCATGCGCGCTGCTCCGCACCGGCACCGTCGACCACCGCCCGGCGCAGGGTATAGGCGCCCACGTAGCGGTGCACGCTGCCATCGGCATGGGTGGCGCTGACGGCCACCGGAACCTCGATGTAGCGCGATCCCGCGGCGGCGCCGACCCGCCCGGGTGACTGTGCTTCCACCGCGACCTGCGCGGTGTCGGCGAATCCGTCGGCGAACTGCTGCGGTGTCTGCCCGCTCGCGTTGCCGCCGCCGGACCACAGCGCATACGCGCGCGCGTACTGCCGCGCGGCGATCGCGGCGTAGTACTGGCGCAGCACCGCGACCGCATCCTGCGGGGAGGGTTCGGCCGGGATGGCAGTGGGTGTGTCCGCGATGCCGGCTTCCGGATTGCCCGCATCCGGATTGGCGACTTCGGGGTCGCCGGGGAACGATGGCTCGGTCGCAGCCGATGCACCGCCGCCTTCGTCCGGCGGCATGCCGAGGTTGCCGTCGCTGGCGATCGGCGTGTCCGGCGACAGCCCGCTGCCTGCCGCGTTCGCAGGGGGCGGGCCGACTTGCCCGGGTCCCGGGGTGTCGGGCATGCCGGTGACCGATCCGCCGGCGATTTCGGGTTTCGGCAGGTTGGCGTCGGCATCGCCGGCGTTGCCGCCGTCGCCGCCGCGGTCGCCGCCGCAGGACGACAACGCCAGCAACAGGCAAGGCAGGAGCAGCAGGCCGCGGGTCACGCGGATCCCGATGCCGGGCGTGGGGAATGCGGGCATGTCATTGGTCCAGGTGGACGACCACGAGGCCGTCCTGGATGGTGGTGGCGCCGATCCGGCGCGATTGCAGGCGTTGCAGCAGGCTGTCGTCGAACCGGTACACCGGTTCGTCGCGGGCGTAGTCGGCGAGCCAGCGGTTGACCAGGTCGCGGCCTGTGGCGTTCATGGCCCCGCCGAGTTCCGGCATCTCCAGTGATTCGATCGTCGGGCTGTCCAGGTGCAGGCCGCGGGTGCCGGTGTCGAAACGCAACCCGCTGGCGAGCGCCAGGTGCCCGGCCGGCGTTCGGCTGTCGCGTCCGAGCGCGCCGAAGCCGACGTCGAAATCCAGCCGCAGGCGGTTGCTGCCTTGCGGGATGCTCAGCCGGGGGTTGAGCACGCTGAGCGTGACCAGCCCGCCGAGCTTGTCGTAGTCGCGCGGGAAGCGGCGGTCGAGGTAGCCCTGCAGCTGCGGCGCGGTGAAGCTGACCTGGTTGCCGAGCATCCCGGCGACCGCGCCGAGCGTCGAGCAGCCTGCCAGCACGGTGGCGGCCGCAAGCGTCCACAACAACGGACGGAAGTCGCGCATGGCCTGGCTCCTGCTCGGGACGGGGGCGCACGATGGCGCCGAGGCGGTGAACGCGGGGTTAGCGCGTCCACCGCCGCTTCCGCGTGCAGGGTTCACAGCGTCTTGCGGCCCGGATTGAGCCATGCCAGCAGCAGGCCCAGCAGCAGCATCGCAATGGTGCCGTAGAGCACTTGCCTGAGCACCAGCGCGGCCGGCAGCGGTTGCACCGCGTAGTAGATGAGGTAGCCGGGGATGGTGGCCATCACCGCCACCGCGGCGCCGAAGCGCAGGCCTTGCCCGGCCACGGACCTGGCGGTGTCGACGCCCTTGCGGTACAGCCAGGTCAGGCCGAAGCCGATCAGCAGGTGCGCCGCCAGCATCCAGGGCATGTAGTGCGCCTGGTCCTCGAGCGTGCGCATGACGCCGGGCGCCAGCGCGTTGTAGTCGGCCATCAGCAGCACGCCATGGATGAGCCAGTCGAGCAGCATCGCGGCGATGGAAACCAGGATGCCGCAGATCCAGAAACGCTTGTCCATGGATGACTCCGAGTCGAGGGAAGGCCCGAGGGGAACGAAGGCGCGGTGGGGACGGCGACGGCGCGATGCTAGCGCGCTACTGCCACGACCGGTAGCGGTTTGCGAACAAGGGAACGAACCGCACGCTGTCGCAGGAGCGCGTTCCGTGGGGGCGGCCCTTCGACGGGCTCAGGACAGGCTTCGGCCGCGAGCTCTTGCCGCGCATCCCCGAAAACCAAAAAAACCCGCGGCCGAAGCCGCTCCCACAGTGCGAAAACGCCACGACTCAGTAACGAAAAAGGCCGGAACCCCGCGGGATTCCAGCCTTTTCGCGCTGGGCGGCAAGCCGCCCGGCATGACGACGGCGACTCAGGCAGCGGCGTCCTTGAGCTTCTTCAGCGGACGCACCTTGACCTTCACCGAGGCCGGCTTGGCGGCGAACCACTGCTCCTCCTTGGTGAACGGGTTGATGCCCTTGCGCTTGGGCTTGGCCGGCACGTTGACGGCGGTGATCTTCAGCAGGCCGGGCAGGGTGAACGAACCCGCGCCCTTCTTGCTGACCGAACCGTGCACCGCGCCTTCCAGCGACGCCAGCACCGCGCGCACGTCGCGCGAGGCGACGCCGGTCGCGTCGGCGATGTGCGCCACCAGACCGGACTTGGTCAGGGCTTCCTTGATCGGCTTCGGTGCGGCCGGCTTGGCAGCGGCCTTCTTCGGAGCGGCCTTCTTTGTCGCCTTCTTCTTCGCCATATGTGTCCTGTGTTGCTCGTTGGATGATCGGGTTGGTAATCGTACCGTTTGGAATCTTTTGCCTGGAAATCCCCTCGGCAGACGGAATGTAGGGCAAGTCCGCGTCGCCGCCAAGCCCCGAAAGCGCCTTTTTTTCGGGTTTTTTCGTGCCAGCCCGTCGTCGCCGCCGCGATCGGGGCGCTACTCCTCCTCGTGCCGGGGCTTGTATGCCTCCACCAGCTTCTGCTGCACCTGCGCAGGAACCGGTTCGTAGTGGCTGAAATCCAACGAATATCGGCCGCGGCCGGCGGTGACCGACTTGAGTTCGGCGGCGTAGCCTTCCAGTTCCGACAGCGGCACCTGCGCCTTGACCACGATCTCGCCGCCGCGCAGCGAATCGGTGCCGTTGATGCGCGCGCGCTTGGACGCCAGGCCGCCGCTGATGTCGCCCATGTGCTGTTCCGGCGCGTTGACCTCCAGGTCGACGATCGGTTCGAGCACCTGCGGGCTGGCCTTGGCGATCGCGTCCAGGAACGCCTTCTTGCCGGCGGCGACGAACGCGACCTCCTTGCTGTCGACGCTGTGGTACTTGCCGTCGTACACGGTCACGCGCACGTCCTGCAGCGGGTAGCCGGCGACCGCGCCGCTGGCCAGTACCTGGCGCACGCCTTTCTCCACCGCCGGGATGAACTGGCCCGGGATGGTGCCGCCCTTGACCTCGTCGGCGAACTCGAAGCCCGCGCCGCGCCTGAGCGGCTCGATGCGCAGGAACACCTCGCCGAACTGCCCGGCGCCGCCGGTCTGCTTCTTGTGCCGGTAGTGGCCCTCGGCCTTGCCGCTGACGGTTTCGCGGTAGGCGATGCGCGGTGGTCGGGTCTTCACCTCGACCCCGTATTTTTCCTTCAGCCGCTCCAGCATCACCCGCAGGTGCAGGTCGGACAGGCCGCGCAGCACGGTCTCGTTGAGCTCGGCGTTGTGCTCCACGGCGAAGGCCGGGTCCTCCTCGGCCAGCTTGTGCAGCGCGGTCGAGAGTTTCTGTTCCTGGCCCTTGCTGGCCGCCTCCACCGCCAGCCCGAACATCGGCCGGGGGAAGGCCATCGGCGCCAGGTGGATCTGGTCCTCGTCGTGGCTGTCGTGCAGCACGGCATCGAAATGCAGGTCGTCGACCTTGGCGATCGCGGCGATGTCGCCCGGGATCGCCTGGTTGATTTCCAGGTGCTCGCGGCCCTTGAGCCTGAACAGGTGCGCGACCTTGAACGGTTTCTTGCCGTCGTCGACGAACAGCTGGGTGTCGCGTTTCACCGTGCCCTGGTAGACGCGGAAGATGCCGAGCTTGCCCACGAAGGGATCGTTGACGATCTTGAACACGTCGGCGATGACGTGCGCACCCGGGTCCGGCAGCGCCTGGATCGGCTGTGCGTTTTCGCCCGTGCCCTTCACGAACGGCGGCGGGTTGCCTTCGCCCGGGTGCGGGAGGAGCCTTGCGGCGATGTCCAGCAGTTCGCGCACGCCGGCGCCGCTGCGCGCCGAGACGAAGCACACCGGCACCAGGTGGCCTTCGCGCAGGCACTGTTCGAAGGCATCGTGCAGTTCCTGGCCCTGCAGGCCCGCTTCGCCCTGGTCGAGGTAGCGGTCCATCACCGTCTCGTTGACCTCGACCACCTGGTCGATGATCTTCTGGTGCCAATCCGCCACCGGGCCAAGGTTGCTGTCGCCGGTGGTCTGCCAGAAGCAGTCGGCCACGCGCTTGCCGCCGTCGGCCGGGAGGTTGAGCGGCAGCAACTCGGGACCGAAGGTGCTGCGCAGTTCATCCAGCAGCGCGCCCAGCTTGGCGCCCGGGTGGTCGATCTTGTTGATGACGACCACCCGGCACAGGTTGCGCGCGCGGGCGTAATCCATCATCCGCCTGGTGCCGTAACCGATGCCGGTGTCGGCATCGACCACGATCGCGACGGTTTCCACCGCGGCGAGCGCGGACAGCGTGGGGCCGCGGAAATCCGGATAACCGGGGGTGTCGACCAGGTTGACGTGCACCGGCGCCTGGCCCGCCACGGCATGGTCGATGCTGGCGATCGCGGCGTCGATGGAATGGCCGCGGTCCTTCTCGATCGGGTCGAAGTCGGAGACGGTGCTGCCGCGTTCGATCGTGCCTGCCGCCTGGATTGCGCCGCCGGCCTGCAGCAGGGCTTCGAACAGGATGGTCTTGCCGGCGCCGGGGTGGCCTGCGAGGGCCACGTTGCGGATCTGTTGCGTCGTATACGACATGAGCCATTCCTCCCTGCTTTTATTGGGAAGTCCGGCCATGGATGGCCGGGCTCTTGCGGAGGGATCCGCATCCGTCGTCATGGCTGTCCGCATCGGAAGCGCTGCCGTCCGAGCGGGCGCTCGGCGGGCGGTCATGGCGGGTTCCGGTGCGCAAGCGCCGGGACGCAAGACTCCCGCAGGCCGTGGCGGGGGTCAAGCAGCGCCCGCCGCCGCGATACCGGACTCACGGCCGCAGGGGTAGGCTGGCCCTCCGTATCCGCACTGGAGCAATCGACATGGGCATCTCGCGCTACGCCACCGCGCACTGGGAAGGCGACCTCAAGTCCGGCCAGGGCAAGCTCAGCACGCCGGCCAGCGGCCTGATGGCGGACACGCCGTACGGCTTCAACACCCGCTTCGGCGACAAGAAGGGCACCAATCCCGAGGAGTTGATCGCCGCGGCGCATGCCGGCTGCTTCACCATGGCGTTGTCGGCCAGGCTCAGCGAAGCCGGGCATCCGCCGACGTCACTCGATACCCGCGCCGAGGTCGACCTGTCGCTGGAAGGCGGCCCGTCGCTGTCGGCGATCCGGCTCAAGGTGACCGCGCAAGTACCCGGCATCGATCCCGCGAAGTTCCGCGCGATCGCGCAGGACGCGGAGAAGAACTGCCCGGTGTCGCGCGCGTTGAGCGCGGTGCCGATCAGCATGGAGGCGACGCTCGCCTGACGACCTGCGGGCGGCGCGGCTGTCGCGCAGGTAAACGCGGCGGGCCATCGTGGCCGGGTTCAGCCGCGTTTAACCGGCGCCACCCGACGATGCCTGCACGCCATCCCGGCGCCGGAGCCACGACATGAAGCGTTTTACCGCCACGATCCTTGCCATGGGCCTCGCCGCCGCGGTCGGTACCGCTTCGGCGCAGACCTACGGCACGCCGTACTACGGCAGCCAGCCCAACTACGGCAGCCAGCCCAGCGTGGACCGTTATGGCCAGGCCAGCGGCGCCTATTACGACTACGCCCGCGTGCTGCGGGTGGATCCGGTGATCAACTCCGGCTACGGCAGCTATCCGGCGTCCGGTTCTCAGCGCTGCTATACACGCCAGGACGGCTATGCCGGCAACGACGGGTATTACCCGGGCAACGGCAACGGTTATTACGGCAATGACGGTTACGGCACCAGCGGCTACGGCAACGGCAGCTACGGCAACGACGGTTATTACGGCAACCAGCAAGGCTATGGCAGCAACACCGGCCGGACCATGGCTACCGTGATCGGCGGCGTGCTCGGCGCGGCGATCGGCAGCCAGGTCGGCGGCGGCTCGGCGCGTTATGCGACCTCGGCGATCGGCTCGATGGTCGGCGGCATCGCCGGGCGCCAGGTGTACGAGAACGCGCAACGCCAGCGCCAGCCGCGCAACGCCAGCGTGACGGTTTGCGACCCGGTGCCCGCGGATGGGCGTTATTACGGCACCGGCAACAACACCGGCGTCAGCGCCTACGACGTGACCTACGAGTACGGCGGCCGCAGCTACACCACCCGCACCAACTACAACCCGGGCAGCCGCATCCGCGTGCGCGTGGACGTGCGCCCGGAGTGAACGCGACCGACCCGAGGTGGAACGGGGGAATGGAGGGGCCGGCGACGGCCCCTTCTTTTTTGTTTGGGTTCCAGGTACTCGAGCTGCTGCGGGGGAAGCCGGTGCCCCGTCCTTCGCGGGGCACGCCGTGAATACTTCCATGCAGGCTCGGGGGCGGCTTGCCTTGTCTGCGCAATCCTGCGCAGGCGGCAAGACCGGGGTAGCCACCCCAGCCCATCAGCCGGCGACTCCTTCCGAAGCCCGTTTCAAAGCTCGATCCCGCCGAAGCCGATTCCGGAAACGGGACAGTCTCCGCTGCGCTTGGCGCCAGGGGATGGCGCGCAGGAATCCGCAAAGATCGGCCACGACGCGCCGCCGCGGGCGACAGTAGCTGCTACCAGGAAATATGGCCGTCGACCACGGTGCAGGAGCGGCCGCCGGACCAGACTTCGCCCTCGGCATCCACCGTCAGTTCGATGATCGCGTCGTGCCCCACTTCGCGGCCCTGGCTGACGCGATAGAAACCACCGTCGCCCGGCAGCGCATCGCGTTCGGCGAGCCAGGCGGCGAGGGTGGCGTTGGCGGCGCCCGAGGCCGCGTCCTCGAACTGCGCCGGTGCGCCAACGAAGGCGCGCACGGCCAGGTAATAGACCGGATCGTCGCTGCGCGCGAACGCGCACACCCCCATGCTGTCGGTGTCATGGGCCAGCCGCGCGATCGCGTCCCAGTCCGGCGTCGCCGCCCGCAAGGCCGCCTCGTCGGCGACTTCCGCCAGCCACCAGCGGCGACCGCCGTCCACCAGGGCCGGCGGCAAGGCGCCGGCCGGCAGGCCATGCAAGGCGGGGCGCAGGCGCGGATCGTCCGCGGTGGCGACCTCGAGCACCCGCGCGCGCGGCGTGCGCACGGCGATGGTGCGGGCGATGCCTTCGCCTACCACCCGCAGCGGCAGCAATCCGGCGATGCCCTCCTGCAGCAGCAGGCCGTCGCGCGGCGCGGCCAGGCCGGCCTGGAGCACGGCATGCGCGGTGCCCACGCTCGGGTGCCCGGCGAACGGCACCTCGCGGCGCGGGCTGAAGATCCGCAGCCGGTAGCTGGCGCCGCGCGCCACCGGCGGCAGCACGAAGGTCGTTTCGGGCAGCCGTGTCCAGCGCGCGATCGCCTGCATGGCGTCGTCCCCCAGGCCTTCGGCGTCCAGCACCACCGCCAGTGGATTGCCGGCGCCGGGGCGATCGGCGAAGACGTCGAGTTGCAGGTAGCGGCGTGCGGTCATCGGGATGCGCTCAGGGGCGGGTTTGCGACCGGAGTCGCCGGGTGAGGCTTCGACTAGAATTGCGTGCTCGTGCCCGCGGTTGCGGACTGGCGCCGGATTCTACGGGTTTCCCGCGCCGCCCCCGGGTTTTGCCTTCCTTTTCGCGACGCCACCCGACATGCCCCTTCCAGATCGCTGGCTCGTGCTCAAGTTCGGCGGCACCTCGGTGTCGCGCCGCGAGCGCTGGGACACGATCGGTCGCTTGGCGCGCGAGCGCGCGGACATGGCCGATGCGCGGGTGCTGGTGGTGGTGTCCGCGCTGTCGGGCGTGACCAACGAACTGCAGGCGATCTGCGATGGGGATTCCGTCGATGGCGAAGGCGTCGCTGCGCGCGCCGCGGGGCTCGCCGAGCGCCACCGTGCCTTCGCCGTCGAACTGGGGCTGGATCCGGATATCGTCCTGGCCGAGCGCCTGCCCGCGTTGCGATCGCT
>JAKFDF010000108.1:0-1787 GCA_036676275.1 Lysobacter sp. | reverse complement strand
AGGAGCGTCGTTCAGGGCGGCCCTTCTCGGCCGTGGCCGGTGCGGGGGGGCTACTACTGTCGTCCTCGGACATTGCATTCATGCAGGCGCCCGGCGGGCGACGGGGGAAGTCTAGCGCGGGCGCGTCGCTGGCAGGTAAATCCCGGCCGCGGGCGCCGGGAGATCGGGCGGCGGGCGCCTGGACGAATGGATTTCGACGAGTTCCGGGAACGGCGCCCGGGTCTTGAAGGACATCCTCCGCCAAGCCTCCAGCAGGCGTCCCTCGAAGGAGCGCCGGGATCCCGGGTAGCGGAGTGCAATTCAAGGTGCGTCGGAAGAATTTCAAGATCCGTGGGTTCGCGGTTCGCAGGCTCCGTATCGAGGCGGCCGTATCCATGTCAACCCGGCCAATGGACTGGATCCAAAATGGATGGCAGGCGATGCCACCGCGCGGATGCGGCAGGAACGAATTCGGCGGATGGGCAATTACGGCCGGGCACCGGGATCGTGCCTGCCGCACCGGATCGGACCATGCAGAGCGTCTCATGGGGCATGAAACCGACCGGCGGCGGTTCCCGTCGCCAATGTGCGCGCTGAATCCCGTTTCGGGAGCGATGTTGATTGCTAGGATCGCGCACCGCGCAACTGGCTGCGCATGGAAATCGACATGAATTCCCTGAGCTTCAAGCTTGCGCTCGCATTGCTGGTCATGCTCGCCTGGTCCATCGGCGACGCCCGCGGCGTTACCCTGCCGCAGGGCCGCTTCTGCACTCCGCCGTCGGGCACTCCACGCAGTTCGCTGCCGGCGAACATGTGTTTCCAGTTCAATATCGCCTACGGCAGCGATCCGCTGGAGAAGCTCGACGTCTACATGCCGGGCACGCCGGTGCCGGGCGCACCGGTGATCCTGATGGTGCACGGCGGGGGCTGGTGGCAGGGCGACAAGTTCGACACGCCCGTGGTGCGGAACAAGGTCGAGGCCTGGGTGCCGACCGGCGCCGTCTTCATTTCGGTCAATTATCCGCTGGTGCCGAACGCCGATCCGCTGCAGCAAGCGCTCAGCGTGGCCAAGGCGCTTGCCTACGCGCAACGGAATGCCTCGCAATGGAGCGCCGACCCGGACAAGTTCATCGTCATGGGATTCTCCGCCGGCGCGCACCTGGTGTCGCTGCTGGCGGCCGACCCTGCGCTGGCGACCTCGGTGGGCGCGCGTCCCTGGCTCGGTACCGTCGCACTGGACAGCGCGGCCTACGATGTTCCGCAAATCATGAACAACCCGTACCATCCGACCCTCTACGACGATGCGTTCGGCACCGATGCCGCGCTGTGGAATGCCGTATCGCCGATGACGCGACTGCGCGGACGCATCGCCCCTTTCCTGGCCGTCTGCACGACGCAGGAGAGCTATTCATGCCCCCCCGCACAGGAGTTCGTCGACAAGGCGGCCAGCTATGGTTCGCAGGCCAGCCTGTTGCCGCAGGACCTGGAGCACGGGCAGATCAACGGCACCCTCGGCTTGCCTTCCGCCTACACCACGCAGGTCGCTGCGTTCATGTCCGCGTTGTACGACGGAACGCTGCGCTGAAGCAGGCAAGCTCGCCTTCCGCGGAGAACCCGATGCAACGGCGTGTCCTTCCGCAGGCCGGTATTGCGGGTTGACCAGCCAGCCTCAGCGCTCGCGATAGGGATCCTCGATCCCGAGCCCGGCGAGGATCTCGCGCTCCAGCTTCTCCATGCATTCGGCGTCGGCGTCGTCCTCGTGGTCCCAGCCCAGCAGGTGCAGGGCGCCGTGCACGGTGAGGTGGGCG
>JAKFDF010000107.1:0-8597 GCA_036676275.1 Lysobacter sp. | reverse complement strand
GCGTCCGGCTGTTGCCAGTCGATCGCGCGCAGGTTGTGGACGACGTTGCCGCTGCCCATCAACAGCACGCCGTCGTGGCGCAACCGGCCCAGCCGCGCACCGAGTTCGAGGTGCCACTGCGGCGGCTTGAGCGCGTTGATCGACAGCTGCACCACCGGGATGTCCGCCCTGGGGAAGGCATGCACCAGCACCGACCAGGTGCCGTGGTCCAGGCCCCAGCCGTCATGGTCGGCACCGACGTGGTCGGGCCTGGCCACGTCGGCGACTTCCTCGGCGAGTTCCGGCAGTCCGGGCGCGGGATACTCGACGTCGAACAGCGGCTGCGGGAAGCCGAAGAAGTCGTGGATGGTCTTCGGCCGCGCCATCGCGGTGACCGCGGTCGCGTTGACGTACCAGTGCGCCGACACCACCAGGATCGCCCGCGGCCGCGGCACCGACGCGCCGAACGTCCGCCAGGCTTCGGTGAAGCGGTTACGCTCCAGCGCGTTCATCGGGCTGCCATGGCCGAGGAAGGCGGCGGGCATGGGGGCGGCGGTTTTCATGTGCGGCTCCGGCTTGCGATCCATCGAAGATACGCTTGCGGATGTGGACGCGTACCACACGCCGCCGACGCAGCGATCGCTGCCGGCAGCAATCCCGTGCAGCGTCCCGGTCGTGCCCGGATGCCAGGCGATCCTGCCCGTGTCATGCCTGCCTGCGCGGGAGCAGCTTGCGGTCGCCGGGCTCCCGGGATGCCGCCAGGCGGGCACCGGCAACCGGCACCGGACCAGGGAGGCCGCGCTTCAGTCGGCGGACCGCTCCAGCCGATACACCACCGTTTCCAGCGCACTCACGCCTTCGGCGACGAACCCGGGTTGCTGGCCGAGGATGTCGCGGCGGTCGAGCGTGGTCACGGTCCAGTCGCGGCCGTACAACCCGCGCACTTCGGCTTCCGGCACCGCGAACGGCGGGCCCTGCTTCTGCTCCTGTGGATACTCCAGCGTGATCAGCAGGCCGCGGCAGCCGGCGGGGAGCCGTGCCTGCAGTTGCTGGACGTAGCGCCGGCGCAGGTCCGGCGGCAGCGCGATCAGGGCGGCGCGGTCGTAGACCGCTGCGCAGTCGGCGAGGATGCCGGCATCGAGCAGGAAGGCGTCGCCGCGGATCAGTTCGATGTCGCCGGCGACGTGATGGCGGCCATGCGCCGACTCGTGGACCTGCGGCGCCAGGCCGTGCTCGGCGAAGAACTGGTCGATGGCCAGTTGCGAGAGTTCGACACCGAGCACGCGATGGCCTTGCGAGGCCAGCCAGGCGAGGTCGTTGGACTTGCCGGCCAGCGGCACGAACACGCGGCTGCCCGGTGCGAGTCGCAGCGACGGCCAGTGCTCGAGCAGCAACGGGGTGGGGGCGTCCTGGTGGAAGCCGATGCGGTTTTCGCGCCAGCGCTGGTGCCAGAACTCGGGGTCCATTGGACGGCTCCTGCTTGGGTGGGATGCAGCGTAACTCCGGGCCGTGGCTGCCGTGCGGGGTGGCATGGGGGAGCCAAGGCAAGAGCGGCCCCCCATCCGCCTCCGGCACCTTCTCCCCGCTTTGCGGGGAGAAGGGAAAGCCCGGACGGGTGGCGTAGGCGCCATTCGACTTGGAGGCCGTCGGCTGCTGCCGCGCAGGGACGCGACCCGCTTGCGCCGGGCCTGCAAAGCGCCGCCGCGCGCGACGTGGCGCGTACCCTATTCGACAGAGAGCCCGTCCACCTTCTGCCATCCGCGCGGCAACAGCCCACCGCGCGTCGCGCGGCTGCCGACGTAGGCGTCGAGGTCCTTGAACGACAGCGTCATCGTGCGCGCGCCCGACTTGACCGCCAGCGCGCCGCCGGGCGGCACCACGGCGATCGCGACCACGCGTTCGGTGCCGAGCTTGGCCTTGGGGATGTCGATGATCTTGTTGCCCTTGCCCTTGTCGAGCTCGGGCAGTTCGGACACCGGGAACGCGAGCAGGTGGCCGGCGCTGGTGACGGCGACCACGCGGTCGCTGTCGATGTCGGCGATCGCGGCGGGCTGCAGGACTTTCGCGTTCGGGGTCAGCGACTGCATCGCCTTGCCGGCCTTCTGCCGCCCGGTCAGGTGCTCGAAGCGGGTGACGAAACCGTAGCCGTGCGAGGACGCCAGCACGAAGCGGCTGTCGTTGTCGCCTGTGGCCAACGCCCGGAACGACGCACCCGCGGCGGGCGAGAAGCGCCCGGTCAGCGGTTCGCCATTGCCGCGCGCGCCGGGCAAGGTGTGCGCGGCGGTCGAATAGCTGCGGCCGGTGGAGTCGATGAAGGCGACCTGCTGCGTGCTGCGGCCCTTGACCGCCGCCAGCAGGCTGTCGCCCTCGCGGTACGACAGCGCCGCGGCATCGACGTCGTGGCCCTTGGCCGCGCGCACCCAGCCCTTGTCGCTGAGCACCACGGTGACCGGTTCGCTCGGCACCAGGTCGTTCTCGTCGATCGCCTGCGCGGCGCCGCGGGCGACCAGCGGCGAGCGGCGCGCATCGCCGAACTTCTTCGCGTCGGCGAGCAGCTCGTCCTTGACCAGCTTGCGCAGCCTGGCGCCGGATTTCTGTTCGAGGATCGCGATCAGCTGGTCGCGTTCGACGTCGAGTTCGTCCTGTTCGCCGCGGATCTTCATTTCCTCCAGCCGCGCCAGCTGCCGCAGCCGGGTGTCGAGGATGTAGTCGGCCTGGTCTTCGCTGAGCGCGAAGCGCGCGATCAAGGCCGGCCTGGGTTCGTCCTCGCCGCGGATGATGCGGATCACCTCGTCGAGGTTGAGGAACGCGATCAGCAGGCCTTCGAGCAGGTGCAGGCGGCGCTCGACCTTGTCGAGGCGGTGGCGCAGGCGCTTGGTGACGGTCTCGCTGCGGAACAGCAGCCATTCGCGCAGGACCTGCTTGAGGTTCTTGACCTGCGGGCGGCCGTCCAGGCCGATCACGTTCATGTTGACCCGGTAGCTCTTCTCCAGGTCGGTGGTCGCGAACAGGTGGCCCATCAGCTGTTCGGCATCGACCCGGTTGGAGCGCGGGATCAGCACGATGCGGGTGGGATTGGCGTGGTCGGACTCGTCGCGGATGTCCTCCAGCCACGGCAGTTTCTTCGCCCGCATCTGCGCGGCGACCTGTTCGATCACCTTCGAGGGCGAGACCTGGTAGGGCAGCGCGGTGATCACGATGTTCGCCTGCTCGCGGGCGAAGGTGGCGCGGGTGCGCACGCTGCCCAGGCCGGTTTCGTACAGCGACAGCAGGTCGGCGGCCGGGGTGATGATCTCCGCCTCGGTCGGGTAATCGGGCCCGCGCACGTGCTCGCACAGGTCGCGCACGCTCGCGTCCGGATCCTCGAGCAGGCGCACGCAGGCGCTGACGATTTCGTTGAGGTTGTGCGGCGGCACGTCGGTGGCCATGCCGACCGCGATGCCGGTGGTGCCGTTGAGCAGCAGGTGCGGCAGCCGCGCCGGCATCCACGCCGGTTCCTCCAGGGTGCCGTCGAAGTTGGGCGTCCAGTCGACCGTGCCCTGGCCGAGCTCGCCCAGCAGCACTTCGGCGATCGGCGTCAGCTTGGACTCGGTGTAGCGCATGGCGGCGAACGACTTGGGATCGTCGCTGGAGCCGAAGTTGCCTTGGCCGTCGATCAGCGGATAGCGGTAGGAGAACGGCTGCGCCATCAGCACCAGCGCCTCGTAGCAGGCGCTGTCGCCGTGCGGGTGGTACTTGCCGATCACGTCGCCGACGGTGCGCGCGGACTTCTTGGGCTTGGCGGACGCGGCCAGGCCGAGTTCGCTCATGGCGAAGATGATCCGCCGCTGCACCGGCTTGAGCCCGTCGCCGAGGAAGGGCAGGGCGCGGTCGAGCACCACGTACATCGAGTAGTCGAGGTAGGCGCGCTCGGCGTATTCGCGCAGCGGGATCTGCTCGAAGCCGTGGAAGACGGGGCGGACGGTATCGTTCATGGTGGCGGGACTGCGGGAAATGCAGCCACGATTCTAGGCCATCCGCCCGCGGGTCCCGAACCCGCCGACCGGCATCGCGAGCGCGGCGTGGGATCCGTTGCACGCGCGGGAAAGCGGGTCCCTCGCCGCGCCCGGGGCGACAACCGGGATTTCGTGGCGCGCGGCGTCGCCGCCGGTTTCAGGTCGCGGGTGATGCCGCCGGCGTGCGCGTGCCGAAGCGATGCTTCAGGTGCAGCGCCGGGCGTTCGACCAGGAACCACGACAGCGCCGCCAGCACCAGCGCCAGCGCCGTGGCCCAGGCCATGTTGGCCAGTGGCCGCATGTCGTGCGTGGCCAGCAGCACCAGCTGTTGCGCCGGCCACCCGTACAGGTACAGGCCGTAGGACAGGTCGATGTGGCGGATCATCGGCAGCTTCGGCACGAAGGCGATGAACAGGGTGCCGTAGCACAGCAGCAGGTAGTAGGGGATGTGGAACCACGGCCCGCCGCGGGTGAGCGCGGCCGCGGCGACCAGCGCCAGCAGCGCCCACCACGACAACCGCACGCGCTCGCGGTTGACCCACAGCGCGGTGCCGCTGATGAAGAACGCGGTGCACCAGGCATAGTTGGCGAGATGGTCGGGCAGGGGCGCCTTCCAGCGCGCCAGCGCATAGCCGGCGACCATCGCCAGCAGCCACAGCGGCGTGTAGCGCCGCCGGGTGAGCAGGCCGAGGCTGCCGGCCAGCAGCAGGGCGAGGTACAGGCGCGCCTCGATCGGCAGCGTCCACAGCGAACCGTTGATCACGGTGCGCGGCAGCGATTCGAACACGCCCGGCAGGAAGAATTCGCTCGACTTCAGCGTGGCGTTGACCCAGAAGTAACGCCACACCTCCGGTCGCTGCCAGTAATCGGCGGCGGTGGTCAGCAGCGGCCCGAGCACGAACGCGCCCAGGGCCGCGCACACCACCAGTCCCGGCACGATCCGCAGGACGCGCGAGGCAAGGTAGCTGCCGATGCTGTTGCGTTGCAGGCTGGCGGCGATCAGGAAGCCGCTGATGACGAAGAACACGTCCACCGCCACGCTGCCGGCGAACTTGAACTGCGTAAGCCGGGTGACGAGGTCGCCGCCTGGCGCGGCGGTGATCGGCCAGGCGTGGCCGTAGATCACCATCCACGCCGCGACCAGGCGCATCAGGTTGAAGTTGTTGCGGTTGCTAGTCCAACCCGCGGCCAGGCTCGGCGCATCGCGCCAGCCGGTGGACCAGCGCTGCTGCAACGGTGCGGTGCGATCCGCGGCGCGCAAGTGCGCGTCGTCAGCCGGGCGCATAGGCCCAGTGCCAGGGCTCGTAGACGATGCCGTGCGGGTTGTCGCGTGGATAGCTCATGCGGAAGCCATGGCCGGCGGCGTGGCCGCGCAGCCAGGCGAATGCCGGCGTGCGTTCGAACGATTCCTCGGCCGGCGGTTCGTCGGGCGTGCCGATGTCGAGCGCCAGGCCGCTGTGGTGTTCGGAATAACCGGGCGCGGCATTGACGGTGAGGATCTCGTCGACCGTCAATCCACGCGCCAGCTTGCGCTCGAAGATGCCGAGCTGGTAGTCGTGGCTGCGGTAGCCGGAAATCGCCTCCAGCACCACGCCGTCGCGCAGTGCCGCCTCGCGCAGGTGCGACCAGGCGCGCGCGGCGTCGACATGCAGCCACAACGGGCGCCGGTAGCGGTCGAACCCGGCAAGCGCCAGCCAGGCGGGCTCCGCCACCAGCGGCAGGCCGCTGCGCTCGCCGTAACCGTGGTCGAGGCCGAGCGCGTCGAGGCGCTCGCGCAGGCGCCGCAGCGGCAGGCTGGCGACCACGTCCATGCCCGGGCGGCGCCGCGCGTGCGCGCGTTCCAGGGCGGCCAGCGCATCGCGCATGCCGGGTTCGTGGCGCAGGGACGGCAGCAATGGCTGCAGGCCTTCGGCCAGGTCGGCGGCGAGATAGCGGCCATCGGATTTGCGGCGCAGCACGTGGCGGGCGCGGGCCAGCAGGCGTGCGTCGCGATTGCCGCGCGCGCGCAGCAGGCCGCCGGGCCAGACCTCGATCCGGGCGGTATTGATCAGGATGCCGGCGGCGGCGCGCATGCGCGCAGGTTACCGGGCGCGGACGCCCGCCGTCATCCGTGCACCCGCTGTTGCGTCCGCGGCGAGCTCGCGCAGGCGCTCCAGCAGCACGTGGGGCTGCCGCACCTGCAGCAGCAGGGCATGGCCGCGGCTGGTGGGCAGCCACAGCAGGCGCTTGCCGCCGGCGGTGGCGACGAACAGCTTCTTGAAGGTGCGCGAACGGAACCAGCCGCTGCGGAAGCCGGGCAAGGCCATGCCGTTGGACTTGAGCATCGGCTTGAGTTCCGGGCGTTCGTCGATGGCGACCACCCGGGCGGCATCGATCTGCAGGTCCGACAGCGGCAGCCGCAGGCGATAGAGCGTGGTGACGATTTCCAGCATCCCGGTATCGAGCCGGAGGCGATGGCGTTGCATCAGGCGGTCCAGGGCGAACCAGATCGCGGCGGCCAGGACGAGGACGAACAGCGGGACGGCCAGCCATGGCGGCAGGAGGCCCGGCAACCAGTACGGAGCCGGACCACGCCCCGGCAGCAACGACGCCATCGCCGCCAGCAGTACCGGCACGGCCACCGTCAGCAGCAACAGCCACAGGCGGCTGCGACCGCTGGCCGGTTCCAGTTGCAGGCGCGGATCGTCGTTCGACGGATCGCGGGCTGCCATGTCAGTGCGCGCCGATCCATGCCGCGACATCGGCCACCAGCTGCGCGTCGACGTGCCCGGGCGCCGAATACGCGGCCAGGTCGTCATCGCCTTCGACCCCGATGCCGAAGTGGTTCAGGCCGTCGTACAGCTTGAATGCCACCTGCGGATCGTCGTGGAAGGCGCCCCTCCAGCGCTGCCAGTCGGCGTCCACCACCTGGATGTCGCGCGTGCCCTGCAGCACCAGCATCGGCAGCGCCGCGTCCTTCGCCTCGGCGACCGGGTCGATGCCATCGGTGCTGCGCCAGTACGCGGCCGGCTGACCCATCGGCGATTGCGCGACCGGGACATCGGCGCTCGCGCGCACCGCGGCGACCTGCTGCTTCAACGCGTCCAGCGCGGCGGATTCCTCGGGGCTGGTCCGGCCGTCGTCGAGCACGGCCATGCGCTTGCGCTGTTCCTGCAGGATGTCGAGCAGCGGCCGTGCCGGTGCCGCGAGCAGGATCAGACCCGCGACCTGCCCGGAATGCCGGGCGATCCGCGGCGCCATCATCGCGCCCTGGCTGTGGCCGAGCACGAACACGCGCGCCGGGTCGATCCCTGGCGTGTTGCGCAGCGCGTCGACCGCGGCGACGGCGTCGTCGGTAGTCTCGCTGTCGATGGTGATGTCGCCGTCGGCATAGTCCTGCGGTCGCGCCTTGCTCCGCTTGTCGTAGCGCAGCACCGCGATGCCCTGCGCGGCCAGGCCGCGGGCGATGTCCAGGAACGGCTTGTTCGGGCCGATGCTCTCGTCGCGGTCCTGCGGGCCGGAACCGTGCACCAGCACCACCGCGGCGAAACCGGCGGCGGGCGGCGCCGCCTTCGGCAGCGCCAGCGTGCCGGGCAGGGCGCGCTCGCCCTCGCCGACGCTGAAATCCGTTTCGCCGAAGTTGGCATCGGCGGCCGGAGGCGGCGCGGCGGGCGCCGCAGGGGGCTGGACCATGAAGCCGACGATGCTGCCGTCGGCGGCGACCACGACTTTCGCCACCAGTTCGCCCTTGGCGAAGTGCAGCGGGATCGTCACCTGTTGCACGCCGTCCTGCGCGGCCACGACAGGTTCGCCGCGGCCGATGGCGTCGCCGGCCAGCTTCGGCAGCGATTCCCACACTTCCTGCAGTTTTTCGGCGGGCACCGCGGCAGCCATCCGTGGGCCGAAGGCGGTTTCGGCGGCGGCGTAATCGCGGGCGTCGAGGCGGTCGAGCAGCTGCAGCGCGATCGCGGTCGCGTCGGGCCGTGGCGCGGGCGCGGGATCCTGCGCGGCCGCGGCAAGCGAAGCCACCATCGCCGCGGCGAACAACATCCTTTTCAGGCTCTTCATGGCATCGCCTTCTTCAGGTAGAGCTGTACCGGCTGGAAGCGCTGTCCCTGGACCGCGGCGACCAGTTCCCAGCCCTGCAGGCCGAGCTGGTTGAGCCGCTCCTGCGCGGCTTCGCGCGCGCCGTTGCCGAAAAATCCCGGTTTCACTTGCACCACCTGGTAGCTCCAGCGCTCACTTGCCATCATCGTTGCCTCCATCGTTCGCGGACGGCTTCAACCGTCCGGCCTTGCGCAGCGCGTCGCGCAGCACGTATTCGATCTGCGCGTTCAGGCTGCGCAACTCGTCGTCGGCCCAGCGCTGCGCCGCCGCGAGCACGTCGGCGTTGATGCGCAGCGGATAGGCCTTTTTCTCTGCCATGTGGTATGCGCTCTTCCTGTTGAAAGTCCGCACATGGATGTGCGGGTTCTTGCGCAGGATGCGCGCCTAGTAGAGCGTGCCGGCGTTGACGATGGGCTGGGTCGAACGTTCGCCGCACAGCACCACCAGCAGGTTGCTGACCATCTGCGCCTTGCGCTCCTCGTCGAGCTGCACCACACCGTTCTTCTGCAGTTCGGCCAGCGCCATCTCGACCATGCC
>JAKFDF010000106.1:0-2348 GCA_036676275.1 Lysobacter sp. | reverse complement strand
GCGGAGCCAGTCAGCCGGGTCGGCCCCGATTATGCGTCACCGGCGCAGCCGCAGCCGCGCCTCCACGATCGCCACGGCCGCCGCGTCCGCCAGTGCCCATGCGTGCTCGAAGTCCGTGGTGGTTCCGGTGTAGGGATCCGGGATACCGGCGCCGTCCGCACCCACGCCGCTCCATGCCAGCAACAGGTCGCTGCGCGCCCTGGCGCCCGCCGGCGCGGCGGCGCGTACCGCGCGCAGCACGTCGGCGTCGGCGCACAGCAGCTGGTCGAACGCTTGGTGGTCGGACATCCCGAGCCGGCGCGCGCGCTGGCCGGAGATGTCGACACCGTGGCGCGCGGCGCAGGCGATCGCGCGCGGGTCCGGCGGCGCGCCGACGTGCCAGTCGCCCAGGCCCGCGGAGTCGACCAGCACGGCATCCGCCAGCCCCGCCGCCTGCAGCCGTGCGCGCAACGCGCCCTCGGCCATCGGCGAACGGCAGATGTTGCCCAGGCACACCATCAGCAGGCGTTGCGGCACGGTCGTGCGCTCAACCGGCGCCTTGCGCCAGCCGGCGCTCGGCCCGCGCCAGGTCTTCCGGCGTGTCCACGCCCGGCGGGAACGGCGCCGGGGTGATCCCGACGGCGATCCGGAACCCGGCTTCCAGCGCCCGCAGCTGCTCCAGCGACTCGACCTGCTCCAGCCTTCCCGGCGGCAACGCGGCGAAGCGCTTCAGGAAACCGGCGCGATAACCGTAGATGCCGATGTGGCGCAGCCAGGCGTCGCCGGCCGGCAACCGCGTGCGGTCTTCCGCGAACGCATCGCGCGGCCAGGGCACCGGCGCGCGACTGAAATACAGCGCATCGCCGCTGGCCGCGCGCACCAGCTTGACCGCATTGGGGTCCAGCAGCGTCTGCGCGTCGGTGATCGGCGCGGCCAGCGTGCTCATCTCGGCGCCGGAGGCGAGCAGCGTTTCCGCCACCGCGCGGATCCCGGCCGCCGGCGCGAACGGTTCGTCGCCCTGCAGGTTGACCACCACCGTGGCCTCGTCCCAACCGGCGATGGCGGCGCACTCGGCGAGGCGGTCGCTGCCGGACGCATGGTCCGGCGAGGTCATCGCGATGCGCACGCCACTGCCCGCCAGCGCCGCGGCGATGCGGGCGTCGTCGGCGGCGACCCAGACCTCGCGCGCGCCGGCCGCCAGCGCGCGCCGCGCGACACGCAGCACCAGCGGTTCGCCGCCGAGCAGCCGCAACGGCTTGCCCGGAAGGCGCGAAGCGGCGTAACGCGCGGGGATCGCAACGACGAAATCGTTCATGGCGACGCTCCCGGACGATGCGGCAGGCGGTCGAGCAGCGCGATCCAGAACGCTTCCGGAAGTTCCGCGCGGATCGGCACGCTGTAATGGCGTTGCCCGACGAAAGCCGTGCACTTGACCGCATCCTTCTCGGTCATCAGCACCGGCAGGTCGCTGCCGAACTCGAAATCCCCAGCGGCGTAGCGGTGGTGGTCGGCGAAGGCGTGCGGCACCACCGCGATCCCGAGCGCGCGCAGCATCGCGAAGAAGCGTTCCGGGTCGCCGATCCCGGCAACCGCGTGCACGCGCTGCCCCGCGAACGACGACAACGGTTGCGGGCGCCCGCCGAGCAGCGGCAGCGCGCGGTCGGCGAGCAGGCGCATCGGCCATTCGCCGAATTCCGGGCGCGCGTCGCCGTCGCTGCAGCTGGCCACGTGGAAATCGCAGGCCGCGCCGCGCTCGACCGGTTCGCGCAGCGGTCCGGCCGGCAGCAGCCGGCCATTGCCGTAGCGGCGGCGCGCATCCACCACCTCGATCTCGAGGTCGCGTGCCAGCCGGTAATGCTGCAGGCCGTCGTCGCAGACCACGATGTCGCAACCTTCCGCGGCCAGCGCCCGCGCCGCGGCGACGCGGTCGCGGTCGGCGCGGACCTTCGCCCCGGTACGGCGGGCGATCAGCACCGGCTCGTCGCCGCCGCGCGCCGGGTCGGTGCGTGCGTCCACCCACAGCGGCTTGGCGCCGTTGTCGCGGCCATAACCGCGGGTCGCCACTCCCGGCGCCCAGCCGGCGGCGCGCAGGCGCTCGACCAGCGCGATCGCCAGCGGGGTCTTGCCGCTGCCGCCGGCCACCAGGTTGCCGACCACCAGCACCGGCACGCCGGCCTGGCGCCGGCGCAACAGGCCGCGCCGGTACAACCCCGATCGCGCCTTGATCGCCCCTCCGTACAGGGTCGCGAGCAATCGTGCGCCGACCGGCGGGCTGCGCTCGGCGTCGTACCACCACCGCGGCGGCGCGCGATGCGCGCTCATGCTTCCGTGGGCTCGCGGAACTGCATCCGGTGCAGGTGCGCATAGAG
>JAKFDF010000105.1:0-6529 GCA_036676275.1 Lysobacter sp. | reverse complement strand
CCGCAGTTGCCGGCTTCACACCGGCTTTGGCACGCTGTCGCCAATGCCACCCCGGGGCCAGCGATGACCAAGCGCCATTTCTCGATGCTGCGCGAGTTCCAGCTCGCCGACTGGTTCACGCTGGGCAACGCTTTCTGCGGCACCGGTGCGATCTTCGCGTCGATGCGCTTCCTGCAGGAAGGCGTCGTCGCCGACCTGCTGTGGGGGATGGCGCTGATCCCGCTGGCGTTCGTGTTCGATGCGCTCGATGGCCGCATCGCGCGCTGGCGCAAGGTCGCTTCGACGCTCGGGCGCGAGCTGGACTCGCTGGCCGACGTAATCTCCTTTGGCGTGGCCCCGGCCGCGCTCGGCTATGCCTGCGGCCTGCAGGGCGGCTGGGACTGGGTGGTGCTGTCGTATTTCGTCGGTTGCGGCGTCAGCCGGCTGGCGCGCTACAACGTCACCGCCGAATCGCTGTCGGGCGACGAGGGCAAGGTAAAGTTCTTCGAGGGCACGCCGATCCCGACCAGCGTGGTGATCGTCGGGCTGCTGGCGCTCGCCGCGTTCAGCGGCCGGATCGGCGCGGACCTGTGGTGGGGGCAGGTCCGGCTCGGGCCGTGGCTGCTGCATCCGCTGGTGCTGGTCTATGCGCTGTCGGGCTCGCTGATGATCAGCAAGACACTGCGCATTCCGAAACCGTAGGGCGGCCTTCGGACCGCGACCGCGCCCCGATGCGCTAGCCCGGCTCGAGCGGCCCCGATGTGGCAGTGCAACATCCGCGGCGCTAGCATGGGCGCAACACGGGAGGATGCATGGCCAACACGCAGGGAACCGGCGACTTCGAAGCGCTGGCACGCCAGTACTGGAATGCCTGGGGTGACGCGATGCGGCGCGGCAGCGTCGGCGCGCACACCGACGCCACCGGCATCCCCGGCTGGCAGGACGCGATCGACTGGTGGAGCCAGCTGGCCCATGGCGGCCGGAGCGGAGCCAACGCCGCGGTCGAGCGCTTCAATGCCCAGGCGCGCGACTGGTACGGGCAGATGCAGCAGCTCGCCGCGCAGTTCGCCGGCCGCGACGCCGGGGCCGCCGATATCGCCGCCGAATGGAAGCGCGCGCTCGGCGCGGTCGGCGAGAACCCGTTCCCGGAGATGTTCCGCGCGCTGCGCGGGCAGGGCGCCGAAGGCCTGGACCGCTGGGTCGAGGACGCCACGCCATGGCTGGAGGCGGTGCGACGCGAAGGCGCGTCATGGCTTGGCCTGCCGGCCTTCGGCATCGGCCGCGAGCACCAGGAGCGGCTGCAGCGGTTGGCGCAGGCGCAGCTGGACTACCAGCAACGCAACGCCGCCTACAACGCGCTGATGTTCAAGGCGCTGCAGCGCGCCTACGAAGTGTTCGAAAGCAAGCTCGCCGAGCGCGAGGAGCCGGGCCGGCAACTGGCCTCGGCGCGCGCGCTGTTCGACCTGTGGATCGACGCCGCCGAGGAGGCTTACGCCGACATCGCGCTGTCGCCGGAATTCCGCGAGGTGTACGGCGCGCTGGTCAACGCGCAGATGCGCCTGCGCCAGGGCGTGCAGCGCGAGGTCGAACAGGCCTGCGAGCAGCTGGGGATGCCCACGCGCGGCGAGGTCGATGCCGCGCACCGCAAGATCGCCGAACTGGAGCGCGCGCTGCGGCGGATGCGCGATGCCGCGCCCGCGGCCGCGGGCGCCGGATCCGCGAAGCCAGCAGCCGCGAAGCCAGCCGCGAAGCCGGCAGGGAAGCAAGCAGCCAAGTCGGCAGGGAAGCAAGCAGCGAAACCAGCATCGAAGCAAGCAGCGAAGCCCGCATCCAAAGTCGCGACCGGTCGCGTCGCTGCATCCACCGGCAAGCCGTCCGAGACGAGGAAATCCCGATGACCGGCCCGCTCGATTTCACCCCGCAGGCGCTAGCCCGGGAAGCGATGGAACTGCAGGCCAAGCTTGGTGCCGGCCTCGGCACGCTGCGCGAGGTCGACGACGTCGATTACGGCGCGACCGAGAAGGAAGAAGTCTGGCGCGACGGCAAGGTCGTGCTGTACCGCTATCGCGGCGACGCCAGGCCGACGGCGAAGGTCCCGCTGCTGATCAGCTACGCGCTGGTCAACCGCCCGTACATGGTCGACCTGCAGGCCGACCGTTCCATCGTCAAGGGCCTGCTGGCGCGCGGCGAGGACGTCTACATCATCGACTGGGGCTACCCGGACCGCTCCGACCGCTACCTGACGCTCGAGGACTACATCGAGCGCTTCCTCGGCGGCGCGGTCGACCACCTGCGCAAGGCCTTCGGCCTCGACGCGATCAACCTGCTCGGCATCTGCCAGGGCGGCGCGTTCTCGCTGTGCTATGCGGCGCTGCACCCAGGCAAGGTCAGGAACCTTGTCACCATGGTCACGCCGGTGGACTTCCATACCCCGGACAACATGCTGTCCAACTGGGTCCGGGAGATGGACGTCGACCTGTTCGTCGACACGCTGGGCAACGTGCCCGCGGACCTGATGAACCATTGCTACCTGATGCTCAAGCCGTTCCGGTTGAACCTGCAGAAATACGTAGGACTGGTCGACATCCTCGACGACAAGCGCGCGGTCGAGGACTTCCTGCGCATGGAGAAATGGATCTTCGATTCGCCGGACCAGGCCGGCGAGGCGTTCCGGCAGTTCATCAAGCAGTTCTACCAGGGCAACGGCTTCGTCAATGGCGGCATCGTCATCGGCGAGCGCGAAGTGCACCTGGGCCTGGTCGAGATGCCCGTGCTCAACATCTTCGCCGAGCAGGACCACCTGGTGCCGCCGGATGCGTCGAAGGCGCTGAAGGGATTGATCGGCAGCGACGACTACACCGAACTGTCGTTCCGCGGCGGCCACATCGGCATCTACGTCTCCGGCCGCGCCCAGGTCCAGGTGCCGCAGACCATCCACGACTGGCTGGCGCAGCGCTCGTGACGGCTACGCTCGCCCGTTCCCGCAACGACCGCGTCCTGGCCGGCGTCATGGGCGGCATTGCCCGGCGATTCGGCTGGAATGCCACGCTGCTGCGCGTGCTGTACGTGGTCGTGTCGATCGCCTCGGCCGGATTCCCCGGCATCCTCGTGTACCTGATCCTGTGGCTGCTGATGCCGGAGGAGGGCGCCTGATCCGGCCACTGCGCCCGTCGCTGCGCCTGGCCTTGCAAGTACTCGGCATGCTGTGGACGGCGCCGAACACCTCGCTCGGGCTGGTCGCCGGCGGCATAGGCATCGCGTTCGGCGCGCATGCGCACCTGCGCGCGCGCGACCTGGCGCTCGTGTTCCATCGCATTCCATGGGGCCCGGGTGGCGCGCTGACGCTCGGCAACGTGATCCTGCACACCGGCGACACGCTCGATTCGCCATGCGTGACCTACGCGCATCGCGCCGGACGCGGCGAGGAAGCGCCGATCGTGCTCGTCGACCACGAGCGCGCGCACGTGTTGCAGTACATGGCGCTGGGACCGCTGTTCCTGCCGTTGTACCTGCTGTGCGGCGGCGTCAGCGCGCGCAACCGGTTCGAGCGCGCGGCGGATCGTTATGCGCAATCCGGCGTTGGCTGGTGGCCGTGGTAATGCGCCGCGGCAAGCATCGTGCAATGCAGCATCCGCGCATGCCGACGAACGGTCGACCATCTTGACGTTTTTGTAACAGCCGCTGCGCTAGCCTGCATGCGTCGGAGAAAAAGAGGCCGGCGACGGCGGATCAAAGGACGCAAGTCCGCGAAAAGCCAGCGCAGGTTTCAACAGCTTCGACACGAAGGCTCAGCCATCCGGGGGAAACCCCGGGAGACTGGGCCTTCACCTATTGCGGCATCGCAATACGCATTTGCCATCGCGCCACAGGCACATGCGCCGCTTCGCTGATGCGATTCCTGCAAGGGTCCGCGCAAGTCCTTGAATGCATGTCGCGGGCAGGATGTCGCGGTGCGACGCGCGCGTCAGCGCTGCGCCAGGCGTACCGCGCAGGCCAGGTCCAGGCCCAGCATCGCGACGTTGTCGTCGCCGCGCACATGGTCGCTTCCGGCGGCGCGCACCAGCTCGGCCACCACGTCGCGGGCCGCATCGCGGCTCTGCGCGGTCACGAAATATTCGCCGGCGCCGGCAGCCGGCCGCGGCGCCAGGCGCAGGGTGTCGCCCATGCGCAAGGTGTCCACCCGGTAGCAGGCTTCCACCAGCGAAGCCCGGTACTCGTCGTCGCGCCGGCTCAGGGCCTGGCCCGGCGTCGCCTGCGCCGCGAAGGCATGGCTCGCCTCGTGCAGCGCGATCGCCAGCGCCTTGCCGACTTCCACCGGGCGCGCATCGACCTCCACCACGGGCAGCGGCACCACGAGGTCGACCACGGTGCCCTCGTCGTTGCCATGGATGCGGCGCGCGCGGGTATGCCGGGATGGGTCGACAAGGGTCAGCACGATGCGCGCGCGCGGCTGGGTCTTCGGGCGCAGGCGCTGCAACCACTCCATCGCCTTGTCCAGCTCCGGGTCGAAGCGTGGGGCCGCAGCCTGCAATCGCGCTGCGGTCGCCGCATCCGCCAGCAACGCCACCGAAATCCCGCCACGCCCGCGCTCGGCGACGACACGGGCCTGCAGCGGCTGCACACGCGCAGGCTTGCCGGTATTGACCTCGCTGAGCGATTCGAGCTTGCGCCCGGCGCCCTCGCCGATGACACGCACGCCCCAGGCATCCCCGGCGACAACCGCCTGCGCGGCGCGAACGGGCGCAACCACCGTGCAAAGCAGGGATACGGACAACGCGAAACGAAGCAGGCAAGGCAAGGGTCGGTACCACAGGCCGATGGAACGCAGAGGATGAGTGCCGCTAGCTAAAGGCAGCTTGAACGGCGAGGCGCAATCGCCTGCGCGAAAAAAGGCCCGCGATCGCTCGCGGGCCCTGTGTTGTCTGGTACCGAAGGGGGGACTCGAACCCCCACGATGTCGCCACCGGCGGATTTTGAGTCCGCTGCGTCTACCGTTCCGCCACTTCGGCATGGGCGAATTATAGCGTGCAGGGTCCGGGCTCGGCTCGCAATGCCGCGGGATTCCGTGCAGGCGGACGGGTTTTCGCGGGTCGAAGGCTGTGGCGACGGCCCCTGCACAGGGGCCGTCGAGTCGCGGCTGCCGTCGCTCCCGAACGGGCCGATCGGGATGGAAACCACCGGCGCGGTCCGTGTTTCGCACCAGCGATGCAAAAGCCGGGACAGGCCCGGGCGAGCCGTCCTCCTTTAGACATGGCGCGATTCCGGGGTACGGAAAATGCCATAGCGTCCAGCTTCCGACGAAGGAGGAGGCCGCAATGAGCACAGGCAGCAGACACCCCGATATCCACCCACGTCCGCGTCATGCGGGCGCCCCATCCACCGGCCTGCGCGGACGCGGCTTCGCCTGGCTGTTGCCACTGGCGGCCGGCGCGTTGCTCGCCGGTTGCAACGGCGGCGACAGCACGGATTCCAGGACGGCGCCGCCGCCGGTCCCGCCGACGGTTTCGGCGATGGTGCCGGCCAGCGGCTCGAGCGATGCATTGAACACGACCACGGTCAGCGCGACGTTCGACCGCGCGATGGACGCGGCGACGTTGACCGACGCCAGCTTCACCCTGGCGTGCCCGGAAGGCACGCCCGTCACCGGCACGGTCGCCTATGCCGCCGACAGCAGGACCGCGACGCTGACGCCCGCGGAAATGCTCCCGGCCGACACCACCTGCACCGCCACGATCACCACCGCCGCCAAGGACACCATGGGCGTCGCGCTGGCGGGCAACCAGACGTGGACCTTCAGCACCACGATCGATCCCGCCGTGGCCGCCGAAGGCCAGCAGATCTTCCGCTACGACACCTTCGGCGATGAAACCCAGTGGAGCGACACCCTGCGCATGCATGAGGTGATCGCGGCCGCGGTCGATCCGACCACCGCATTGACGGTCGGCCTCAAGGTCGACGCCGAGGCGCTCCCGGCCGCGGTCGTCGCCGGCATCCAGGACGGCAGCATCAGCCTGACCGACACCGCCACCACGATCGCGCTGCTCAAGCTCAACGCGGTGGTCGGCGTCAAGGGCACGGTCGAGACGGTCAACGGCAAGGACACGCTCACCCGCGTCGGCATCACCTGCGCGCTGTGCCATTCCACCGTCGACGACTCGTTCGCGCCCGGCATCGGCAAGCGCCTGGACGGCTGGCCCAACCGCGACCTCGACCCGGGCCTGATCATCTCGCTGTCGCCGGCGCTGACCCCGACGCAGAAGGCGGTCTACGCTTCGTGGGGCAAGGGCAAGTACGACCCGCGCTTCAACTTCGACGGCATCAACGGCCCGCAGGTGATCTCGCCGGCGTTCGGCCTGGCCGGCATCCACAAGGTCACCGCGACCGGCGACGGCGACGAGATCGCCTACTGGAACCGCTATGTCGGCGTCACCCAGATGGGCGGCCACGGCACCTTCACCGAGCCGCGCCTGGGCATCAGCGTCACCAACGGCACCGACGACCTGATCAGCAGCAAGCTGCCGGCCCTGCAGGCCTACCAGCTGACGCTGCT
>JAKFDF010000104.1:0-12559 GCA_036676275.1 Lysobacter sp. | reverse complement strand
GCGTGGTGCGCGACGCGGCGCCGGTGCTGGCGGCCAGCGAGATCGGCGTGGTCATGCTGTTGTTCGTGATCGGGCTGGAGTTGTCGGCGGCGCGGCTGCGGGTGATGCGCAAGCCGGTGTTCGGCGTCGGCGGGCTGCAGGTGGCGGTGTCGGGGCTGGTGCTGGGCGGGCTGTCGCTGGGCCTGGGGCTGGACTGGCGCGCGGCGGTCGTGGTCGGCTTCGGGCTGGCACTGTCCTCGACCGCGGTCGGATTGCAGCTGCTGGCCGAGCGCAGGTCGCTGACCAGCGACTACGGGCGGCTGGCGTTCGCGATCCTGCTGTTCCAGGACCTGGCGGCGATCCCGTTGCTGGCGGCGATCCCGCTGCTGGGCCACGCCGCCACGGAAGCGGCGGCGCAGCCGGCCGGGTGGGCGGTGCTCAAGGCGGTCGCCGCGATCGCGGCGCTGGTGCTGGGCGGCCGGGTGCTGCTGCGGCACCTGTTCCGGATCGTCGCGCGCACGCGCATGCCCGAGGTGTTCACCGCGTCGGCGTTGCTGGTGGTGCTGGGCAGCGCCTGGCTGATGCAGCTGGCCGGCCTGAGCATGGGCCTGGGCGCGTTCCTGGCCGGCGTGCTGCTGGCCGATTCGGAGTTCCGGCACGAACTGGAGGCGCAGATCCAGCCGTTCGAAGGCCTGCTGCTGGGACTGTTCTTCATGGCCGTGGGCATGAGCATCGACCTCCAGCAGGTGATGGCCGAACCGCTGCTGATCGAAGCCTGCGTGCTGGCGCTGCTGGCGGTGAAGTTCGCGATCCTGTTCGCGCTCGGCCTGCGCCCGGGCAAGCTGGACGTGCGCGGCGCATTGATGCTGGGCAGCGTGCTGGCGCTGGGCGGCGAGTTCGCGTTCGTGGTGTTCGGCGAGGCGCAGAAGGCCGGGCTGCTGTCGGCGCTCATGCGCGACCGGCTGGTGGCGATCGTCGGCCTGTCGATGGCGTTGACGCCGCTGCTGCTGATCGCGATCTCGCGACTGGTGCCCGAGCCCGGCAAGCGCAAGCCGGCGCGCGACTTCGACGCCATCCCCGACGAGCACCCGCAGGTGCTGATCGCGGGCTTCGGCCGCTTCGGCCAGATCATCGCGCGCCTGCTGGTGGCGCAGCGCATCGGGTTCGTGGCGATCGAGCACAGCCCCGAGCAGGTCGACTTCATGCGCCGCTTCGGCAGCCAGCTGTATTACGGCGACCCGGCGCAACCCGGCCTGCTGCGCGCGGCCGGCGCCGCCCACGTGCGGGTGTTCGTGATCGCGATCGACGATGTCGAATCCAACCTCAAGACGGTGCGCGCGATCCGCCGCGAGTATCCGCAGGCCAGGGTATTCGCGCGGGCGCGCAACCGCCGCCATGCCTGGGAACTGATGGACCTGGGCGCGGAGGCGGTGCGCGAGACCTTCCACTCCAGCCTGAAGATGGGCGAGCGCGTGCTGGTGTCGCTGGGCGAGTCCGCCGCGGTCGCGGCGCAACGCGCCGAACGGTTCCGCGAACACGACGAGACCCTCCTGGTCGCGCAGCACCAGGTCTACGACGACGAGGCGGCGCTGATCCAGACCTCGCAGGAAGCGCGCAGGGACCTGGAGCAACTGTTCGCGGCCGATCGCGGCGAAGGCACGCTCGGCGGGATCGTCGAGCGCAAGGACGACTTGTAGGAGCGAAAAACGAAAAACGGAAAGCCGGCGCGGATCAGCGCGGCTCGCGCAGGAACCGGGCCATCGACACGCCGCCGGGGATCGCCGGCGCGTATTCGCCGGCGACGTCGACGAAACCGCGCATCACCGCGATCTCGCGCGGGCTGCGGTTGAGCGCGTCGCGCAGGTCCGGGTCGCAGCCGGCGCGCAGCAGGCGCTGGGTGGTGCGCAGCAGGCCATGCAGCGCGGCCAGGTGCAGCGGACCGAAGCCGCGCGGATCCTGCACCTCGAGCACCACGTCCTCGTCGAGCATCCGTTCCAGCCCGGCCAGCACCACTTCCTCGTCGCAGGCGGTGCCCGGCTCGGCGCGCGCGCCCAGCAGCAGCAGGACCGGGGTGACGTCGCCGGCGGCGATCGCGTCGGCTTCGGCGCCGGCCAGCAACAGGGTGTCGAGCAATGCCACCAGCCGCGGCTTCTCGCGCGCGGTGAAGCCGAACAGCGCGGCGCAATGCAGCGGCGTCAGCCCCTGCGCATCGCCGGCATGGACGTTGGCGCCGGCCTGCAGCAGGCGCGCGCACAGGTCCGGCAGGCCGAGCGCGGCGGCGAGCATCAGCACGGTGACGTCGCCGGGCAGGCGCTGTTCCAGGCCGGCGCCGGCCGCCAACAGGCAGTCGACGATCTCGGCGTGGCGCATGCTGACCGCGGCCGACAACGGCGTGGCGCCGGTGTGGGCGGCGCACTGCGGATCGGCGCCACGCGCCAGCAGCAGGTCGACGGTGGCGCGATGGCCGCCGCCGGCGGCGCGCAGCAACGCGGTGCAGCCCTGGGCATCGACGGTGTCGACGCCGAAGCCGAGGTCGAGCAGGCGCCGCACCGCATCGGCATCGCCGACGATCGCCGCGGCCGGGACATCGCTGGCCTGCAACGCGCGCCGTGGCAGCGGCCAGCCGCGCCAGTCGAGCCAGTCGGCCAGGTCGCGGCGGCCTGCGGACAACGCCACGCCCAGCGGCGTCTGCCCGTCGGCCGCGCGCATGTCCGGCGACGCACCGCGCATCACCAGCAGTTTCAGCGCCGGCTCGCGGCCGAGCGCGGCGGCCAGGTGCAACGCGCTCATGCCGTGGCTGTCGCGCGCGTCCAGGTCGACGCCGGCGACGATCAGGCGTTCGACCAGGCGCAGCCAGCCGAGCCGGATCGCCAGCGCCAGCGGCGGGTCGCCGGCGGCGGACGGCGCGAACGGATCGGCGCCGCGCTCCAGCAATTCCAGCGCGCATTGCTCCAGGCCGCGCGCGGCCTGGTCGCCGGCCGCGCAGGCGCCGAGGAAACGCGCCAGCCCGCCGGCACCGGCCGGGGACACGGCGCGGCGCAACAGCACCTGCAACGCCGGCAGCGCCGGTGCTCCGCGCGCCAGCAACGCGAACATCACGTTGTCGGCCGCGCCGGTGCGGGTTTCCGGATCGGCGCCGCGCGCAAGCAGCCATTCGATCCGCTGCGGCGAGGGCGGCAGGTCGTCGTCCAGCAGCAGGCCGTCGAATTCGGCCCGCGGCAGCAGCCGCACGAGATTGTCGAGCCCCTCGAAACGGCCGGCGCGCAGGCTTTCGCGCAGCAACGCCAGCGGGGCGCGATCGGTCGGCGGCGCGGCCGGGGCGTCCTCGACGACCGCCGCGGGCAACGGATAGTCCGGATCCAGCGCCGCGACCAGCGCCCAACGCCCGGCCTGGGCGGCGTGTTCGATCGCGCGCTTGCCCTCGCGATCGATCCGGTCCGGATCGGCGCCGAGCTCGAGCAGGCGTCGCACCAGCGCCGGGACCGAGGTGTCCGCGGTGCAGGCCAGCGCCAGTGCCCCGAGGCCGTCGCCATCGAGCGCGCCGATCTCGGCGCCACCGGCAACCAATGCCTCCAGCGCCGGCAGCCGGGCGCCGCGCGCGGCGTCGAGCAGTGGCGTGCGGCCGTGCTCGTCGCGTGCCTGCACGTCGGCATGGGCCGCGAGCAGCACGGCGATGATTTCGACGTGGCCTGCGAGCGCGGCCTCGTGCAGCGCGCTGCGGCCGCGCGCATCGCGCGCGTCGACCCGCGCCTTGTGCTTGAGCAGCAGTTGCACGCCGGCCGCATCGTCCTCCTCGCCGCTGGCCGCGGCGAGCAACGCCGGGGTGCCGCCTTCGGACTGCGGGCTGGCACCGCGTTCGAGCAGGAACCGCGCCAACCTCCAGTTGCCGCACGCGCAGGCGATGCCCAGCGGGGTCAGGCCGTCGTGGTTGCGCGCCTCCAGTTCGGCCGCGGCATCGCGCAGCAGCGCGGCGACCCCGGGATCGGAACTGCGCGCGGCGTGGTGCAGCGGCGTGTTGCCGCCCAGGTCGGCAATGCGCGGGTCGGCGCCGTTGGCGAGCAGGGTCATCACCGCTTCGGGCCGCCCGTGCCAGCTGTCGCGGGTGGCGGCGAGCAGCGGCGTCATCCCGCCGTGCGCGGCATTGAGGTCGATGCCGTAGCCGATCAGCGCGCGCAGCAGGCGCAGGTCCGGCAGCACCGCCGCCAGCACCGGCAGCGTGCGCTGGTCGCGCCCGGCGTCGGGCGGCGGCGCGTGCGGGTCGGCGCCGGCTTCGAGCAGCGCCAGCGCGCGCTCAACGCGGCCGCTACGTGCGGCAGCGTAGAGCGCGGCTTCGAGCGGTTCGCCGTCGTCGACGGGCGCCGTGCCGTCGTCGCCATCCGTGCCCGCACCGAAATCGTGTTGCACCAGCGCTGCGGCAGGCGCGGTCCGCTGCAGCAGCCAGTGCAGCACCGGCGCGGCCAGCGCCGAGGCCGCGGCCAATCCCCAGCGCGTGGCGTGACCAAGGAGCTCCGGCCACGCCAGCAGGGTGGGGATCGCCGCGAGCACGAGCACGATCGCGGCCACGCCCAGGCCGCGCCATGAGCCCGGATCCAGCGTCGCCAGCGCTTGCCAGTGGCGCACCAGGGCGCCGCCTTCGGCTTCCACCCCGCGCCACAGCGGCCACAACCGCCACAGCACCAGCCAGGCCAGGCCGATGACCAGGCTCAGCGCCAGTGCCGCCGCCAGCGAGCCGCTGTCGAGCAATGCCGACAATGGCCATGCCAGCACCACCGCCAACAGCAGCGCGGCCAGGGCCCACAGCACCACCAGCGCCAGCACCTGCTGCAGCAGGGCGCGACCATCGCCGGCATCGGCAGCGCGCCGGCGCCATCGCGACAGCGCCAGCGCGAAGGCCGGCTGCGCAAGGGTCGCGCCCAGCGCCGCGACGACCCCGCCGAGTCCGGCGATCACGGCCAACAATGCGCCGATCAAGAGCGCGGCCAGGGGCAACAACGCCTTGCGCGCGTCAGGCATCGGTGCCCCAGTCCGCGGACATCGGATCGAGCATGCCGGCTGGCGGGAATTGCAGGTGGAAACCGCGCAGTGCCAGGTTTTCGCGCACCGCCGCCGCGTCATCGCGCGCCAGCCTGCGCTCCGGCGTCAGTGCGACCTCGAGCACGAAGCGCAGGCCACCCAGCTGGGTGCGCAGCGGCTCGGGCAAGCGCGCGAAATCGTCGCGTGCGGCAAGGTAGACATAGGTGTCGTCCTTGCGCAGGCTCTTGTAGACATAGGCTTGCATGGCGGCTGGCGGGGGAACGGCGCGGCGTGATGTGCCACACAGCATACCCGCAGCCAACCGGGCGCGAACACGCCGGACCGCCACCCGTGGATGCTTGCGGGATGGTTTGTCGCCCCGGGCCGTGCGCCATTCAGCTTGCAGCAGTCGCGGGGCTGGTCAGTGGTAACCGCTGTCGGCCGCGACCTTGCCCCTGAACACGCGGTAGGACCACCACGTGTAGCCCAGGATCGCCGGCAGCAGGAACACGATGCCCACGCCCACGAACAGCTGCGAGGAGGTCGAAGATGCCGCGTCCCAGATGCTCAGGTCGGGCGGCACGATGTTCGGCCAGATGCCGAGCACGAGCCCGGCGAAGCCCAGCGCGAAGAACGCCAGCGTCAGCACGAACGGCAGGGCATCGCGATCCTGTCGCATCGTCGCGCGCAACAGTGCGTAGGCATTGGCCAGCGCCAGCAGCGGCACCGGCGCCAGCCACCAGAAATTCCCGTCCTCGAACCAGCGCGCCATGATCCGCGAGTCCAGGAACGGCAGCCAGGCGCTGACCAGCGCCATGAACGCGACCACCACCAGCACCAGCGGCCGGGCCAGGGTGCGCGCCAGCTGCTGCAGGCGGCCCTCGGTCTTCAGCACCAGCCAGGTCGCGCCGAGCAGGGCGTAGCCGAACAGCAGCGCGATCCCGGTGAGCATCGAGAACGGGCTGAACCAGGCGAAGGCGCCATGCAGGTACTTGCCGCCCTGCACCGCATTGCCTTCGACCAGGGCGCCAAGGATCAGGCCCTGCGCGAACGCGGCGAACATCGAGCCCAGCGCGAACGCCGCGCCCCAGAACGGCTTGCCGCGCGTGGCCTTGAAGCGGAACTCGAAGGCCACGCCGCGGAAGATCAGCGCGACCAGCATCAGCAGCACCGGCAGGTACAGGGTCGAAAGCAGCAGCGCGTAGGCCTTCGGGAACGCCGCCAGCAATCCGGCGCCGCCGAGCACCAGCCAGGTTTCGTTGCCATCCCAGATCGGGGCGGCGGTGTTCATCATGTGGTCGAGCTGGTGTTCGTCCTGCGCGAACGGCGCGAGGATGCCCAGGCCGAGCACGAAGCCATCCAGCAGCACGTACATCAGCACGCCGAAGCCGATCACGCCGAACCAGAGCACCGGCAGCACGGTGGCGAGGGTCATGGTCGTGCTCCCGGTGTGGCGCCGTCGACCGATTCGTCGGGCAGCGACAGCGGCCGCGCCGGCGTCTTCTCGCCGCCTTGCGTGTCCTTCGGCGGCTGTTTCACCGGCCCGACCAGCAGCAGCTTGCGCAGGTACCAGATGCCGGCGCCGAAGATCACCGCATAGGCGATGGCATACACGACCAGCGACGACAGCACCGCCGCGGCGGAGATGTTCGGGCTGACCGCATCGCCGGTGCGCAGCAATCCGTAGACCACGTAAGGCTGGCGCCCGATCTCGACCACGTACCAGCCGGCGAGCAAAGCGACGAAACCGGCCGGGCTGAGCAGCCGCCAGCCGTCGAGCAGCCAGCGCCCGCCCCTTGAATGCGTGTCGAACAGGCGCCCGCGCCACCAGCCCCACAACGACGCCAGCACCAGCAGCAGCATCAGCACGCCGAGCCCGACCATCACCCGGAACGCCCAGAACACCGGCGCCACCGGCGGCCGCTCGCTTCGGGGCACCGCCGTCAGCGGCTGGATCGTGCCGTCCCAGCTGTGGGTCAGGATCACGCTGCCCAGGCGCGGCACCGCGATCTCGTAATGGTTGCGCTCGCCGTCCTGGTCGGGCAATGCGAAAAGCACCAGCGGCACGCCCTTGCCTGGCTCGCCCGCATGCCAATGCGCTTCCATCGCCGCCAGCTTCACCGGCTGGTGCGCACCGACGTTGAGTCCGTGCAGGTCGCCGGCCAGGATCTGCAGCGGCACCGCGATCGCGGCGAAGGCCAGCGCGTGCAACAGCATCCGCCGCGCGGCCGCGGCATGCACGCCACGGCGCAGGTACCACGCGCTGACGCCGCCGATCACGAAGCAGGTGGTGATGAACGCCGCCAGCACCATGTGCGCCAGCCGGTACGGGAACGACGGGTTGAACACGATCGCCCACCAGTCGGCCGGCAGGAACGTGCCGTCGGCCGCGAGCGCATAGCCCTGCGGCGTCTGCATCCAGCTGTTGGCCGAGATGATCCAGAAGGTCGAGATCAGCGTGCCCAGCGCGACCATGCAGGTGGCCAGGAAGTGCAGCCGGTCGGAGACCTTCTTCCAGCCGAACAGCATCACGCCGAGGAAGGTCGCCTCCAGGAAGAACGCGGTCAGCACCTCGTAGCTGAGCAACGGCCCGAGGATGTTGCCCGCCTTCTCGCTCAGCACCGCCCAGTTGGTGCCGAACTGGAAACTCATGACGATGCCCGAGACCACGCCCATGCCGAAGGACACGGCGAAGATCTTCAGCCAGAAGAAATACAGGTCGCGCCAGAGGTCGTCGCGGGTCCGCAGCCAGCGCCATTCGATGAAGGCCAGCCAGTGCGCCAGGCCGATGGTGAATGCCGGGAACAGGATGTGGAAGGAAATGACGAAGCCGAACTGCAGGCGCGACAGGAACAGCGGCGTCAGCGTCAACGCATCCACGGCCCACTCCTGCGGCACGCGGAGCGGCCGCCGTGCCCATTGTGCGCCCGGAGCGCGTGAGCGGCAAAAAAAGGTTCGCCCCGCAACTTGGGGATCGGCTTCGGCAATAGTCGACGCCCGGCGCGATGGGGATGGCTGCGCCCTCCTGACGACATCCTGTCTTTAAGTCGGGGCGCAGGCCATCCATGGCCTGCTCTCCGCCATCCCCATCGCGCCGGGCGTCGACTTCGCGAGATTGGAGATCATCGCTTCGGGCGATTTTTGACGGGCGCCAGCCAACTGTGCAGAAGCCGGTGGTCCGGTCTTCGCGGGACCGTCGGCGGCATGGATGCCGCCGCCGAGCCTACATGGACGTATTCACGGCGTGTCCCGCGAAGGCCGGGCCATCGGCTTCCTTACCGAGGTTCCCGCACTTGGGAGACAGATTCCACGCAAACAGCAAGCATGACCTTGGCCCCGGTCGCTGTGCACGGCGGGCTGCTACCCTGCGCCGGCTCCGCCACGGGAAACTTCGCCGATGCACCGTTCGTTGCCGCTCGCCGCGCTGCTGCTCGCCACCCTGCCACCCGCCGTGTTCGCGCAGGACACGCCCGCCACGCCGGCGACGGCATTGACGTTGCAACAGGTGATGGCCGATCCGGACTGGATCGGGCCGCCGGTCGAGGACGCATGGTGGGCGTGGGACGGCGACCGGGTGCAGTACACGCTAAAGCGCGATGGCGCCACGATCCGCGACACCTGGCAACAGGCGATCGAGGGCGGCGCGGCGGCGCGCGTCGACGGCGCCGCGCGAGCCGGACTCGACGCCGCCGATCCGGTGTACGACGCGCAACGCGCGCGCATGGCTTTCGTGCGCAACGGCGACGTGTTCGTGCGCGACCTGCGCGCGGGTACGCTGACCCAGGTCACCCGCAGCAACGACGACGACGCATTGCCGCAATGGAGCAGCGACGGCGGCCTGGTCTGGCGCGTGGGCAACGACTGGTACCGCTGGACCGCCGCCGATGGCGTGCGCCAGGCCGCCATCGTCAAGGCGGAGAACGCGCCGGACGCAACGCCCGAAGAAGACGCGCTGCGCACGCGCCAGCTGCGCCTGATCGACACCCTGCGCGAGGATCGCGCGCGTCGCGACGCCGCGCGCGCCCAGGCCGACGCCTGGCGCGCGGCCGATCCGACCCGCGCCCCGGCGCCAGCCTATCTTGGCGACGACGTCGCGATCTCCGACAGCGCGCTCTCGCCCGACGGCCGCTGGCTGCTGGTGGCCACCACCGCCAAGGGCGCCGACGCCGGCCGCGCCGGCAAGCTGCCCAAGTACGTCACCGAGTCGGGCTACGAGGAGTTCGAGGAGGCGCATACCCGGGTCGGCCGCAATGCGCCGTTGCCACAGGCATTGTGGCTGGTCGACGTCGCCGCCGGCACGCCGCGCAGGCTGTCGTTCGACACCCTTCCCGGGATCAAGGACGACCCGCTCGCCGCGCTGCGCTCGGCCGCCGGCAAGGATCCGCTGAAGGGCAATCGCGACGTGCGCATCGAGACCGACGCCGACGGCAGCGGCCCGGCGATCCACTGGTCCGGCGATTCGCGCAATGTCGCGGTGCTGGTGCGCGCGGTCGACAACAAGGATCGCTGGATCGCGACCGTCGACACTTCAAATGCCTCGCTGCAGGCGCGCCACCACCTGCACGACGACGCCTGGATCAACTGGAACTTCAACGATTTCGGCTGGATGCCGGACAACCGCACGTTGTGGTACCTGTCCGAGGAATCGGGCTGGTCGCAGCTCTACGCGCTCGACGTCGATGGCGACGCGCGCGCGCGCCAGCTCACCTCGGGCCGCTGGGAAGCCTCGCAACCCCGGCCGTCGGCCGACGGCCGCCGCTTCTACTTCCTGTGCAACCGCCAACGTCCGATCGACTACGACGTCTGCAGCGTTCCCGCCGATGGCGGCGAAGTGCGCGAGCTGACCGCGTTGCGCGGCGTGGAAGGTTTCGTCCTGTCGCCGGATGGTTCACGGCTGCTGCTGCGGCATTCGGCCGCCTGGCTGCCGCCGCAGCTCGCAGTGGTCGACGCCGATGGCGGCGAAGTGCGCGAACTGACCGACACCCGCAAGCCCGCGTTCAGGGCGATCGACTGGCTCCGGCCGCAAACCGTGCAGGTGCCATCGCAGCACGGCGCCGGCACGCTCTGGGGCAAGTTCTACGGCCCGGCACGGATGGAACCCGGGAAACGCTATCCGGTCGTGATGTTCGTGCACGGCGCCGGCTACCTGCAGAACGCAGAATCGCGCTGGCCCGACTATTTCCGCGAGCAGATGTTCCACGACCTGCTGGTGCAGCAGGGTTACATCGTGCTCGACCTCGACTACCGCGGCAGCGAAGGCTACGGCCGCGACTGGCGCACCGCGATCTACCGCAACATGGGCCACCCGGAACTCGACGACTACCTCGACGGACTCGACTGGCTCGTCGCCCACCGCCAGGGCGACCGCGACCGCGCCGGCATCTACGGCGGCAGCTACGGCGGCTTCCTGACCTTCATGGCGCTGTTCCGCGAACCGGGCGTGTTCAAGGCCGGGGCCGCGTTGCGGCCGGTGTCGGACTGGACCCAGTACAACCACGAGTACACGTCCAACATCCTCAACACCCCGGACATCGACCCCGGCGCCTACCTGCGCTCGTCGCCGATCGAGTACGCCGCCGGACTGCAGGACCACCTGCTGATCGCGCACGGCATGATCGACGACAACGTGTTCTTCAAGGATTCGGTGGACATGGTCCAGAAGCTGATCGAACTGCGCAAGGACAAGTGGTCGATCGCGCCCTATCCGCTGGAGCGCCACGGCTTCGTCCATGCCGACGCGTGGTACGACGAGTACCGGCGGATCCACGAGCTGTTCGAAGCGACGTTGAAGTAGGGCCGGGCTCGGCCCGCCTTGGGCGCATGGCACCGGCCCCGGGGCGGCGGGTCCAGGGCCTGCCCTGCGCCGCTTGCGCCCGGTCTCGCGGCGGCGCGTTGCACCGCGCCATTACAATGGCGGCATGACCGACTTCGACGCCGTCCGCGATTACCTCCTCGGCCTGCAGGACCGCATCTGCGCGGCGATCGAGGGCGCCGACGGCCAGGCGCGGTTTTCAGAGGACCGCTGGAGCCGCGACGAAGGCGGCGGCGGGCGCACCCGGATCCTGCGCGACGGCGCGGTGTTCGAGCAGGCCGGGATCGGCTTCTCCGATGTTTCCGGCACCAGGCTGCCGCCGTCGGCGAGCGCGGCGCGCCCGGAACTGGCGGGCGCCTCGTGGCGCGCGGTCGGGGTGTCGCTGGTGTTCCACCCGCGCAATCCCTACCTGCCGACCACCCACGCCAACGTGCGCCACTTCCGCGCGCAGCGCGATGGCGAGACGGTGGCATGGTGGTTCGGCGGCGGCTTCGACCTGACCCCGTTCTACCCGTTCGACGAGGACGTGCTGCACTGGCACCGCAGCGCGCGCGCGCTGTGCGAGCCGTTCGGCGGCCAGGCGCGCTACGACGCCCACAAGCGCTGGTGCGACGAGTATTTCTTCATCAGGCACCGCGACGAGACGCGCGGCGTCGGCGGCCTGTTCTTCGACGACCTGCACACCGGTTTCGACGCCGACCTCGGTTACCTGCGCGCGGTCGGCGACGGGTTCCTCGACGCCTACCTTCCGCTGGTCGCGCGCCGCAAGGACACGCCCTACGGCGAGCGCGAGCGGCAATTCCAGCTGTACCGCCGCGGCCGCTACGTCGAGTTCAACCTGGTCTACGACCGCGGCACGCTGTTCGGGCTGCAGTCCGGCGGCCGCGCCGAATCGATCCTGATGAGCCTGCCGCCGCAGGTGCGCTGGGAGTACGGCTACGCGCCCGCCGCCGGCAGCGCCGAAGCCCGCCTGGCCGAATACCTGCGCCCACGCGACTGGTTGGCCGAGCTGTCGTAGCGCGCACCTTGGGATGCGTTGTCTTAGTGACGGGCCGTCGCGAGCGCGGGGACGGCAGTCGGGGACGCCGTGGATACGTCCCTGTAGGCTTTTCGGCGACGTCCATGTCGCCGAAACCCCGCCCGCCGTCCCCGCACTCACGACGGTGCGGCTACCGGGTTCATCCCCTTCTTGTTCCGAAGCGTGAGCTCCGGATCCGTTGGATGGCCCCCAAGCAGGAACCATCCGGTCAGCGACCCTCGTTCTCCTTGCGGGTGACGATGGTGATGTGGCCGTTGGTTTCCAGGATCGCCTTGTGGATGTGGTCGAGTTCGCCGCAGCCGGATTCGCGCATCGCCTTGTCGAAGTCCGCGCGGCTGACCAGTTCGCGCTTGAGGACGTCGCGGAAGATGTGGCCGTCGCGCGCCAGTTCCACCGGCTCGCCCTCGACCAGCCTGCGCACCGGCGGATAGCGCGCCGACAGCCACGCGACCAGGTAGTTGAGCGCGATCAGGCAGCCGGAGAGGATCGCCGCGGCGGTGAGCGAGTTGTCGCCGCCGTTCATCCCGTTCTGCACCGCGTTGCCGATCAGGATCAGCAGCACCAGGTCGAACGGCGTGAACTGCCCGACCGCCCGCTTGCCCGACGCGCGGACCAGCACCATCACCACGATGTAGACCGCCAGCGCCCGCAGCACGAACTGCCACCACGGCAACGACAACCCGAACAGGCTTTCCATCAAAGGCTCCCGAGGCCCA
>JAKFDF010000103.1:0-3499 GCA_036676275.1 Lysobacter sp. | reverse complement strand
CGCCGAGCTCCAGCGTCACCGGCGTCAGGTTGGGCGCGGCCGCGGCCAGCACCTTGCGCCCGACCGCGGTGGAACCGGTGAACAGCAGGTGGTCGAACGGCAGCGCCGCGAACGCGGCGCCGACCTCGGGGCCGCCCAGCGCGACCGCAACGCGATCGGCCGGGAACACTTTGGCCAGCAGCTCGCGCAACCACAGCGCGGTGCGCGGCGTGTGCTCGGACGGTTTCAGGTAGACGTGGTTGCCGGCGGCGATCGCCGACACCAGCGGCACCAGCGCCAGGTTCACCGGGTAGTTCCACGGCGCGATGATGCCGACCACGCCCAGCGGCTGCGGCCGCACCTGCGCGCGCGCCGGCCAGAAGCGCCAGCCCACGGCGACCCGGCGCGGGCGCGCCCAGCGCTGCAGGTGGCGCAGCGCGTGGCCGAGCTCGGCCTTGACGATCATCGCCTCGGAGATCAGGTTTTCGTGCGTGGAGCGGTGGCCGAAATCGGCGCGGATCGCCGCGTCCATCGCGGCGGCGCCGGCGGCGAAGGCGGCGCGCAGTCGTTGCAGGTCGGCGCGGCGCTGCGCCAGGTCGGGCCGGCGCGACTGCCAGGCGTCGCGCAGCTGCCGCAGGGTCGGCTGCAGTTCGTCCAGCGGCGTGTCGGCGGCGGCGTCCATGCGGCCAGTGTAGTCCCGCCGATCGGAGCCCGGGCGCTAGAATCACGCGATGGAACCACGGGCTTATCGCGGCGTCTCGCCAACCCTGGGCGAGCGCGTCTACATCGATCCGGCCGCCACCCTGGTCGGAGACGTCGTGCTCGGCGACGACGTCTCGCTGTGGCCGGGCGTGGTGGTCCGCGGCGACGTCAACTTCATCCGCATCGGTGCGCGCACCAACGTGCAGGACGGCACCGTGATCCACGTCAGCCACGATGGCCCGCACGCCAAGCTCGGCGGCTTCGCCACCGTGATCGGCGAGGACGTCACCATCGGCCACAAGGCGATCGTGCACGCCTGCCGGATCGCCGACGCGGTGCTGGTCGGGATGGGCGCGATCGTGCTCGACGGCGCGGTGGTGGAAAAGCACGGTTTCATCGGCGCCGGGGCGCTGGTGACCCCGGGCAGGGTCGTGGGCAGCGGCGAGATGTGGCTGGGCAACCCGGCCCGCAAGGCGCGGATGCTCACCGACGCGGAGATCGAGGCGCTGTACTACAGCGCCGGCCACTACGTGCGATTGAAGGACGAATACCTGGCCGCGGCCACCCCGGCACTGTAGGACGGCTTCGACCGCGGGTGCCTGCCCGCGGATCGCCGATGGAAAGGGCTCGCGGCCGAAGCCGCTGCCACAGCGGCTGGTTCAGTCTGCGGACACCAGCGCATCGTCGCGCGCCCGCAACTCGGCATGGATCGCGTCGGTGTCCGGGCGCACGCCATGCCACAGCGCGAAGCTTTCCGCGGCCTGCTCGACCAGCATCCCGAGACCATCGACCGTGTCGTGGGCGCCCGCGGCGCGCGCCCAGGCTAGGAAGCCGACCGCCGCTTCGCCGTAGCTCAGGTCGACCGCGGTGGTACGGGGCCCGACCAGCGACATCGGCAGGCTCGGGAAGCTGCCGCCGCGGGCGGCCGAAGTGGCATTGACGACCAGGTCGAATTCGCCGAGCGCCTCGAGGTCGTCGAAGTAGCGCGGATGCACGCGCCTGGGCTCTCCCAGCGCATCGGCCAGCGCGTCGGCGCGCTCGGGCGTGCGGTTGACGATGAACAGGTCGCCGATGCCGGCGTCGAGCAACGCCGGCGCCACCCCGCGCGCGCCTCCGCCGGCGCCGAGCAGCAGCGTGCGGCGCTTGCGCAGGTCCAGGCGATGGCGGCCGGTGAGGTCGCGCACCAGGCCGAGGCCGTCGGTGTTGTCGCCGTGCCAGCCGTGGTCGCGCCGGACCAGGGTGTTGACCACGCCGGACCGCCGCGCGCGTTCGCCCAGGGTGCTGCAGGCCGCGGCGGCGCGCTGCTTGTGCGGCAGGGTGACGTTGGCGCCGGCGCCGTCGAACGCCGCCAGCGCGGCATCGAAATCCTCGGCGTCGATCGCCTCGTAAAGCATGTCGATCCCGGTCTGGCGCGCGAAGGCCGCATGGATCCGCGGCGACAGCGAATGCGACACCGGATGGCCGAACAATGCGAATCGGGAAGCGGTCATGTCTGGCCTCTCGGGATGGCGGTCATGGTCCTGCGGAGCGCGCCGTGCCGCGCGTTCCGTGCTGGGGTCGAGTGTACTCGCCGCCCCGTCGGGCGCAGGCGCCGGAACCGGTCACGCCCCGGCGGCCCGCGGCGGCACGAGGCACCCGGCGCGCCATCGCGGAGCGATTACCGCGCCTCGTGCAACCAGCGTGCGGCATCGAGCGCGAAATAGGTCAGCACGCCATCGGCGCCGGCGCGCTTGATGCTAATCAGCGCCTCGAGCACGCAACCGCGCTCATCGAGCCAGCCGTTGCCGATCGCGGCCTTGAGCATCGCGTACTCGCCGCTGACCTGGTAGACGAAGGTCGGCGCACCGAACTCGTCCTTGACCCGGCGCACGATGTCCAGGTACGGCAGGCCCGGCTTGACCATCACCATGTCGGCGCCTTCCTCGAGGTCGAGCGCGACCTCGCGCAGCGCCTCGTCGGCGTTGGCCGGGTCCATCTGGTACGTGTACTTGTTGCCCTTGCCGAGCGCGCCGGACGAACCGACCGCATCGCGGAACGGGCCGTAGAAGCTCGACGCGTACTTGGCGCTGTAGGCCAGGATGCGGGTATGGACGTGGCCGTCGAGTTCCAGCGCGGCGCGGATCGCGCCGATGCGGCCGTCCATCATGTCGCTGGGCGCGACCACGTCGGCGCCCGCGCGCGCGTGCGACAGCGCCTGCCTGACCAGCGCCTCCACGGTCTCGTCGTTCATGACGTAGCCGCTGTCGTCGACCAGGCCGTCCTGGCCGTGCGTGGTGTACGGATCCAGCGCCACATCGGTGATCACGCCGAGCTCCGGGAAACGCTGCTTGAGCGCGCGCACCGCGCGCTGGCACAGGCCGTCGTCGTCCCACGCCGCCTCGGCGGCCAGCGACTTGGCGTCGGGCGCGGTCACCGGGAACAGCGCCAGCGCCGGCACCCGCAGCTGGCTCGCCTGTTCGGCGACCTTCAGCAGTTCCTCGATCGACAGCCGCTCGATCCCGGGCATCGAGGGCACCGCTGCGCGGCCGGCCAACTCGTGGACGAATACCGGGTAGATCAGGTCGTCGGCGGTCAACACGGTCTCGCGCATCAGCCGCCGCGAGAACTCGTCGCGGCGCATCCGCCGCGGCCGGATGTAGGGATAGCTCATGGGCGAATGATACGCCCGGGCCGGCAGGCAGGCCGCGGCCCCATCGCCGGCGTCGTTGGCGGCCGCGGCGTCGCAAAGGGAATCGGCGCCTTGCGGCGCCGATTCCCCGTCGCGTTGCCGGCAGCTGCCGTTACTGCTTTTTGGCTTTCCCGACCTTGGCGGCGCAGG
>JAKFDF010000102.1:0-5702 GCA_036676275.1 Lysobacter sp. | reverse complement strand
CGTGTCGGTCGCGATGTCGGCGCTGGGCCCGGCGGTGATCCTGCTGGTGGGCGGGCTGGTGCTGTTCATCGTGCTGGCCATCCTGCTGCCGATCTTCGAAATGAACCAACTCGTCGCGTGAGGCGAACGCCATGAACAACATCATCATCAGCAAGAAAACCGTTGCCGGGAAACCCGTGCCGTTGCCGCCGGCATCCGGCTTCACCCTGGTCGAAGTGCTGGTGGTGGTGGTGATCCTCGGCATCCTCGCGGCGGTGGTGGTGCCGCGGGTGATGAACCGGCCCGACGATGCGCGCGCGGTGCGCGCGGCGCAGGACGTGGCCGCGATCGTCTCGGCGCTGAACATGTACCGGCTCGACAACTACGCCTACCCCGACAGCGAACAGGGGCTGGCGGCGCTGGTCGCCAGGCCATCCGATGCGCCGGCCTGGCGCGAGGGCGGCTACCTGGCGAACCTGCCCATGGATCCATGGGGCCGCGGCTACCGCTACCTCAATCCCGGCGAGCACGGCGAGATCGATGTCTGGACCGACGGTGCGGACGGCAAGCCGGGGGGGGAAGGCGCCAATGGCGACATCGGCAACTGGCAACCGTAACCGCGCGCCGGGCAGCACCCTGGTCGAGTTGCTGGTCGGCATCGCGATCGCGTCGGTGATGCTGGGCGCGGCAACGCTCGCGTTCCCGCGCAGCGACGCGCGCCGCGCCGACCAGGCCGTCGCGCGCGCGCAGGCGCTGGTCGAACTGGCCTGCGAACGCGCCGAGCTGGGCGGCCGCGACATCGGCATCGTGGTCGAGCGCCGGCGCATCGCCTTCGCCTCGCTGCAGGACGGCGCCTGGCAGCCGATCGTGGATTCACCGCAGGAAGCACTGCGCCCGCGGACACTGGACGAGGCGGTGACGCTGGCGTTGCGCGTCGATGCGCCACTGCCGTTGCCATCGCAGCCGGAAACGTCGGTGCAGGTCGCCTGCATGGCCAGCGGCGAGTTGACGCCGTTCACGCTGGGTCTGTCGGGGCCGGCGCGCCAGCGGCGATCGTTGCGCGGCGACGCCGGCGGCGTGCGGCAGGTACGCGGCGATGCGCGGTAACGCGCCGGGTTTCACCTTGCTGGAAGTGCTGGTCGCCCTGGTCGTGCTGGCGCTGGCGATGTCGGCCCTGGTCAGGACCACGGCATTGCAGGCCGATGGCCTGCACGATGCGCGGCAACGCACCTATGCGCAGTGGGTCGCGGCCAACGCCATCGCCGAGGCGCGCCTGGGCGGCGCGTTGCCCGCGCAGGGCGTGCGCGAAGGCGGGATGGCGATGGGCCGCGTGCACTGGCGCTGGCGGATGGTGGTGTCGCCGACGGCGGTCGCCGGTATCCACCGGCTGGATGTCGGCGTCCGTGCGCCGGACGGACGAGCGGTGCTGGTGCTGAGCGGTTTCGCGGGAAGCCGGTGATGACGGCCGCCACCCATGGCTTGCATGCGCATGGCGGGCCGGGCACCGGCCTGGCGAGCCGCGGCTTCACGCTGCTCGAACTGCTGGTGGCGGTGGCGATCTTCGCGGTGGTCGCGACCCTGGCCTGGGGCGGGCTGGACGCGATCGTCCGCAGCCGCCGCGTGCTCGACGACGAGGCGGCGCAGCTGGCGAAACTGCAGCGGGCGTTCGGCCGCTTCGAGCGCGACCTGGGCGCGGCGTTGCCGCGGCCGGTCCGCAATGAACGCAACCAGGTGGAACCGGCGCTGGCCGGCGACGCGCAACGGCTCGATGCCAGCACGGGAGTGCCGGCGACGGCATTGTCGACGCGGGCGCTGGCGCTGCAGCGCGTCGCCTGGAGCTGCCGCGACGGCGAATTGCGGCGCACGCGCTGGGCGGCGCCCGATCGCACCGGCGCGACCGCGAGCGAAGACCAGGTCCTGCTCGAAGGGCTGGCGCGTTGCCGCCTGCGCTACCTCGCGCAGGACGGGCTGGTGGCGGAACGCTGGCCATTGCCTGGCACGCCGGCCAACGCACTGCCGCTGGGCATCGAACTGGAATTGCGGATCGAGGGCCGCGGCGAATTCCGGCGCGTGATCGAGTTGGTGCAGGCGCCGGGAGTCGCGCGATGAAACGGCAACGCGGCGTCGCGCTGCTGATCGCGCTGCTGGTGACGGCATTGGCGGTGCTGCTGGTGGCCGCATTGCTCGACCAGGGCGAGATCACCCGGGCGCGCGTGCGCAACGGCTGGCGCGCCGAACAGGGCATGCAGTTGTTGCGCGGGCTCGAAGCCTGGGCCGCCGCGGGCCTGCTCGCCGACCAGCGCGCCAGCGGGGCCGTGGACGGCCTCGGCGAGGCCTGGGCGCGGCCGATGCCGGCGATCGAATTGCCCGGGGTGCGCATCGACGGCCGGCTGCGCGACCTGGGCGGTTGCTTCAACGTCAACGCGCTCGCGCCCGGCGGCGTCACCGATCCGGTCGCGCTGCGGCGGTTCGCGCGCCTGCTGCAGGCCCTGCAGTTGCCGCGCGAACTGGCGCCGCAAGCCGCCGATTACATCGACAGCGACACCGCGGTGCAGGCCGGTGGCGCCGAGGATGCCGCCTACGCCGACGGCCGCACCGCCAACACCGTGCTGGTCGACATCCGCGCCTTGCGCCGGCTGCCGGCGATGACGGCGGCCGCCTGGGAATCGCTGGCGCCGCTGCTCTGCGCCGTGCCCGCCGACCAGCCGCTCAACCTCAACACCGCGCCGGCACTGCTGTGGCAGGCGCTCGACGACGCGATCACGCCGGCGATGGCGCAACGCCTGCAGCGCGGCGAGAGCGCGATGTATCCCGATCTCGGCGCCGTGCGCCAGGCCTTGCAGCGGGAAGGCGCGCCGTCGGTGGACCTGGCTGGTTGCGGCGTCGGCAGCCGCTATTTCCTCGCCGAGGCCGGGATCCTCGTCGACGGCATCGACTTCCGCTACGCCAGCGTGCTGCAACGCCTGCCGACAGAAGTCCGGGTGATCGCGCGACTGCGCGGCGGCGATGGCGGGGGGCGCGAATGAACGGTCTCGTGGTCCGCATCCTGCACGACGGAAGCAGCGAATGGCTGGATGCCGATGGTGTCGCCAGGGCAGGTTGGCCCGCGCCGCGACGCGGGGAGCGCGTGGTCGTGCTGGTGCCGGGCGAAGACGTGCTGCTGCTGGACGTCGCGCGTGGCGCCGGCAACGAACGCCAGTTGTCGCTGGCGTTGCCGTTCCTGGTAGAGGAGCGGCTGGTGGCGCCGGTCGAGCGACAGCATGTCGCCTGGGCGCACGGCAGCGACGCCACCCGCGTGTGCGTGGCCGTGGTCGCGCGCGAACGGATGGACGCCTGGCTGGCGCAACTGCAGGCCGCGGGACTGGAGCCGGAAGTCCTGCTGCCGGAGCCGCTCGCCCTGCCCTGGCAACCCGAGCGGCCGACGCTGCTGGTCGACGGCGGGCGTTGCGTGCTGCGCACGTCGGAAACGCAGGGCCAGGCAGGCAGCATCGACGAGATCGCCGCGGTGCTCGAGCTTGCGGGGGCGGCGCCGGCCGACGCGTGGCTGGTGGGGGACGCGCAGCCATCGTTGCCGATGCACGCACGGCATCCGCTCGCGCATGCGCTGCAGGCGTACCCGGCACGCGTCGCGGCGCCGGCGTTGAACCTGCTGCAGGGCGATTACGCACCGCGCGGGCGCAGCGACGGGTTGCGTCGCAACTGGCGATGGGCCGCGATGCTGGCCGGCCTGGCGGTGGCGCTGTTCGTGCTGCATGCGCTGGTCGATCGCCAGAAGCTGGCTGGCCTGGTCGCCGTGCAGCAAGCCGAGATGGAGCAGCTCTACCGCCGCGCGGCGCCGTCCGCGACCGTGGTGTCGGATCCCGCGCGCAGGCTGCGCTCGGCGCTGGCGGCACGCGGATTGGCGCGCGGCGACGGCGCCGTCGACCTGCTGTCGCAGCTGGCGCCCGCGATCGCGGCCGACACCCATCTTTCGCTGGATTCGGTCGACTACCGCGAACAGCGGCTGGAACTGGCGGTGCAGGCGGACGACGTGGCCGGCATCGATGCGTTGCGGCAACGGCTGGCGCGCGCCGGGCTGCGGGTCGAGATCATGGGCACGACGCCGGGGACGCGCGGCGTCCAGGGTCGACTGCGGATCGGGGCGGCGCCATGAACGGGCCCTGGTCGAAATTGTCGGTGCGCGATCGCCGCATCGTCGCGATCGGCGGCGTGGTCGTGGCGCTGTTGCTGGGCTGGTCGCTGGCGTGGCTGCCGCTCGCCGATTCGCGCGCGTCGTTGCGCACGACGGCGGCGGCCAATGCCGCGGCGCTGGCGTGGATGCGCCCGGCATCGGCGCGACTGGCGGCGATCGGCGGCGCGCATGTCGCGCGCGCGGGCGGCGATCGTTCGTTGCTGGCGCGCGTGGATGCGGGTGCGCGCGCAGCCGGATTGGGCGGCAGCCTGGTCGGGGTCGAGCCGCAGGATGCGCAGCGCGTGCGCGTGCAATTGAGCGGTGCCGATTTCGACGTCCTCGCGACCTGGCTGGAAGGCGCCGCCGCCGACGGGATCCGGGTCGAGGAATTGTCGCTGCAGCGCGCCTCCGGCCCGGGTCGCGTCGATGCGCGGGTGTCGCTGCGGGTAGGCGCGCCGTGAAGCGGTTGCCGTGGATCGCGGCCGCGGTGGCGCTGTTCTTCGGCACGATGCTGGTGGAACTCCCGGCGTCGCTGGCGCTGCGGCTCTGGCAGCCGGACGGGATCGCGCTGCAGGTGGACGATGTCCGCGGCAGCCTCTGGCACGGTCGCGCGGCACGGGTGCGCTGGCATGGGCGCGAGCTTGGTGCGTTGTCGTGGACGCTGCGCCCCGGGGCGTTGTTGCGCGGACGCGTTGCCGTCGATCTGCGACTGGCGGGCGAGGCCACCGCCGAGGCCCGCCTGGTCCGTGGCTGGCGGCGGACCGAGATCCACGACCTGGACGGCATGTTCCCCGCCCATTGGTTGCGCGCTCCGTTCGCCGGCGGCGCGTGGCAATTGCAGGGACGAATGCAGGTGACCGCCGCGCGCGCGGTGCTGGACGGAAACCGCGTCACCGCGCTTGCCGGCGAACTCATCTGGCAGGATGCCGCGTTGCGCGGCATGACCACCGCGGCGCTGGGCAACCTGCGCGCGCCGTTCGCCCTGGCGGAGGATCATCGGATCCACGGCAGCGTCCGCGACGACGGTGGGCCGGTGGCGGTATCGGGCGAGTTCGCGGCCGATGCCTCGCGCTATCGCATCCGCCTGTTGCTGGCGGCCCGCAATGCCGGGGTCGGGCAGTTGCTGCAGGCGGTCGGCCAGCCATTGGCCGATGGCCGGCGCCTGCTGGTCGTGGAGCAGGAGCTGCGGGGAAATGGCGCCCGCTGATCCGCGATCGATACGGTGCGTTATTGCTGCGGCAAGGCCGGATCGCGGTTCGCACCGCGGTTGCAGAAACCGCCGGAAAGCGGGCTTATCCCGCCTGGTCGATCGGCAGCGCCTTGGGCGCGCAGGCGTACCACTCGCCGTCCTGCGGCAGGAACATCGAACAGCATTCCATCGGCGCCTTGTAGATGTGCAGCGAGATGGCGATGGCGTCGGGGCTGGCGTTGCGGATGGCGTGGTATTCGTGCGGCGGGATCAGGCTGCCGGCGCTGCCGGGACCGGCCTGGATGCCGCCGGCGGCGCGGAAGCGGAAGCGCTCGCCGTCGCGCTCGAGCAGTTCGTACTGGG
>JAKFDF010000101.1:0-2438 GCA_036676275.1 Lysobacter sp. | reverse complement strand
CGGATGCGGCGGTCAAAGCGCGTGATGGCGATCTTGTAGCTCTCGTCCAGCACGGTCGAAACCGGCGCGCGGCCCGCGTCGGCGACAGGCACGGTGATGGAATAGCCTTTGACCGGATAGACAGGTATCTCCAGCAAGCCCGACAGCGTGGCGGTCGAGTACGCACCCAGCGCCATCACGTAAGCGTCGGCCTTGAGCAGGCGGCGGCCCTGCAGCACGCCGGCCACGCGGCCGGCACAGACCTCCACGCTGTCGATGGCTTCGCCGAAGGAAAAGCGCACGCCCATGGACTGGGCCAGATGGCCGATACCGGTGGTAAACAGGTGGCAGTCACCCGTCTCGTCGCCGGGCAGGCGCAGGCCGCCGACCAGTGGCCCTGTGGCGATGGCCGGTTCCGCGCGAACCAGCTCCTCAGGCCCCAGCAGTTCGTAGGGCACGCCCGCGGCGCGCAACACGGCCACGTCTTTGCCGACGGCGTCGAGCTGCGCCGAGGTGCGGAACACCTGCAGCGTGCCGCCCTCACGGCCTTCGTAGCGCAAGCCGGTGTCTTCGCGCAGCTGCGCCAGGCAGTCGCGGCTGTATTCGGCCAACCGCACCATGCGCTCCTTGTTCACCGCATAGCGCCGCGGGCTGCAATTGCGCAGCATCTGCCACATCCAGCGCAGCTGATCCATGCTGCCGTCCAGGCCGATGGCCAGCGGCGCATGCTTCTGGAACATCCAGCGCAGCGCCTTCAACGGCACGCCGGGCGCGGCCCACGGCGCCGCGTAGCCCGGCGACACCTGGCCGGCATTGGCGAAACTCGTTTCCCGCGCGGGTCCGGGCTGGCGGTCGACCACCGTCACCTCATGGCCCGCTCGGGCCAGGTAGTAGGCCGTCGTGGTGCCGATAACGCCGGCACCCAGGACCAGCACCTTCATGCCAAATTCCCTTGGCACAGGTATTTGGTGTGCAGGTATTCGTCCAGGCCCCAGTGCGAGCCTTCGCGGCCATAGCCCGATTCCTTGACGCCGCCAAAGGGTGCGGCCTGTGCCGCGATGGCGCCTTCGTTGATGCCCACCATGCCCGTCTCCAGGGCCGAGGCAACGCGCCAAATGCGCTTGACGTCGTTGGAGAAGAAGTAGCCGGCCAGGCCGAAAGGCGTGTCGTTGGCCTGCGCGATCACCTCTTCTTCGCTGGCGAAGCGGAACACGGGCACCACCGGGCCGAAGGTCTCTTCGCACGACAACTCCATGTCGGGAGTCGCACCGGTCAGCACTGTGGGCGCGTAGTAGTTCGGACCATTGGCGACTTCTGTACACACGCGGCTTCCGCCCACGACAGCCTTCGCACCTTTGGCCACGGCGTCGTTCACGTGACGCTCGATCTTGTCCACCGCTCGTGCGTTGATCATCGGGCCGATCTCGGCCTCCACCCAACTGGCCGGGCCGACCCGCAACGCGCCCACGCGGGCCGCCAGCTTGTCGACGAAGCGATCATGCACGGCCTCGTGCACGAACACACGGTTGGGGCTCACGCAGGTCTGGCCGCCGTTGCGGAACTTGGCGGCCATCAGGCCCTCGACGGCGGCGTCCAGGTCCGCATCCTCGAACACGATGAAGGGTGCGTTGCCGCCGAGTTCCAGCGACAGCTTCTTGAGCGTGCCGGCCGACTCGCGCGCCAACAGCTTGCCCACCGCCGTGCTGCCTGTGAAGCTGACCTTGCGCACGCGGCCATCGCGCAGCCACTCACCCACCACCTCCGGCGTGCGCTCGCGCGAGGCGGGCACGATGTTCAACACGCCAGGGGGCACGCCCGCTTCCTCGGCCAGCTTCACGAGAGCCAACGAAGTGAGGGGCGTGTCCTCGGCTGGCTTGGCCACCACCGTGCAACCCGCCGCCAGCGCAGGGGCGATCTTGCGGGCGATCATCGCCGCGGGAAAATTCCAGGGAGTGACCACGGCGACGACGCCAACGGCCTCCCGCAGCACCAGGTAGCGCTTGCTCGCCACCGGCGCGGCGATGATCTCGCCGTGGGCGCGCACACCCTCTTCAGCGAACCACTCCACATAGCCCGCGCTGTAGGCGATTTCGCCGCGACCTTCGGCGAGCGGCTTGCCCTGCTCGCGCGAAATCAGTTTGGCCAGCGGCTCCACGTCGCGCTCGATCAGCGCCTGCCACTTCTTGAGGATCAGGCAGCGCTCGCGCGGCGTCCGCGCCCGCCATTCGGGCAGGGCCTGCGCCGCCGCGTCGGCGGCCAGCCGCGCGTCCGCCCCGCCGCCGTCGGCCGCCAGGGTGATCAGGCTGTCGTCGGCGGGATTGCGCACCTCGAATTGGCGGCCGTCCTGGGATGCTTGCCAGCGGCCCGCGATGTAGTTCAGTGTTTGCATGTCAGTTCAATCAGTTCAGTGAAAAAATTCCCGACGGCGCCCAAGCCGTCGATCTCTATGCGCGCGCGGC
>JAKFDF010000100.1:0-3682 GCA_036676275.1 Lysobacter sp. | reverse complement strand
ACGTCGAACCAGTTCATCCCCCAATGCAAATGCGGCCCGGTGGCGCGACCGGTGGCGCCGACGGCGCCGATCACCTGGCCCTGTTCGACCCGGTCGCCGGGCTTCACGTCGATCCGCGACAGGTGCAGGAAGTTGCTGCTGACGCCGTGGCCGTGGTCCAGCAGCACGGTGCCGCCGGTGAGGTAGAGGTCGGGATCGGCGAAGGTCACCACGCCCGCGGCCGGCGCCTGCACCGGGGTGCCGGCCGGGACCGCGATATCCATGCCCGAATGCCCGGCCTTGGGCACGCCGTTGTAGACGCGCGCATTGCCGAAGCGGCCGCTGATGCGGCCGCGGACCGGCCAGGCGAATGCCTGCTCGTAATCGTCGCGCGCGTCGTCGCGCGCGCGCTGCGCCACCACGCGCGCCTGTTCGCGCGCGATCCGCGCGGCGATCGCCGGCGGCGGGTTGACCGTTTTCGGCGGCACGCCGTCGATGCGTTCGATCGGCCAGTCGCGCGGAGTCACCGCGACACGATGCTCGACGGCGCCGGTGCCGGGCTGTCGCACCACGACCACGATATCGCCGCTGGCATCGCGGCCGATGCCGAACACGAAACCGCCGTCGGCCGACACTCGCACCGCGCGCCCATCGACCGTCACCGTCGCGGCGGGATGGGTGTGGCCGATCACCAGCGCGCCCTGCGAAGCGCTCGCCGGCAACCGCGTGGCGCGCACCGGCGCGACGTCGTCGCCGACGCGCGGCGCCGGTTGCGATGCCGCCAGGTAATCGTCCAGCGCCGAGGCCTGCTGCGCGAACGCGTTGCCGCAGCAGGCGAGGGCGACCGCCATCAGGGCGATGCGCAAGCAGGTTCCTCGCCTGCAGCTCGGAACGACAGAAACATCCGGAACGACAGAAGCGCCCCGAACGACAGAAACGTCCCGAACGATAGGAACGCCCCGAACGATAGAAACGCGCCGAACGACAGAAACGCGCCGAACGACAGAAACGCGGGGTGCGTTGCGATCACCCGGCAGCCAGGTAGCGCGCTCACTCAAGTGCATGCGCGAATCCACACTGTCGTCCCGAGCGCAGCGAGGGACCTGCTTCCAGCGCGGGAAACCGCACGCCCGCCCTTCACCGCGAGAATTCCAGCCGCCGCCCCTGCGGCGCGCCGACCAGCCTGCTGCCGTCCCATACCTGCACGCCGTTGACCCAGGTCGAGGCGATCCGCGAATGGAAGGTCATGCCCTCGAAGGGCGACCAGCCGCACTTGGACAGGACGTCCTCGCGGCGCACCGTCAGCGGCGCGTCGTCGACCAGCACCAGGTCGGCGGCGTAGCCCTCGCGCAGGAAACCGCGTTCGCGCACGTCGAACAGCTGCGCCGCGGCATGCGCGAACTTCTGCACCACCTGGGCGTTGGTGAGGTGGCCTTCGTGCACCAGTTCCAGTGCGGCCAGCAGCGCGTACTGCACCAGCGGCAGGCCGCCGGGGGCCTGCGCATAGGGTCGCGACTTCTCCTCCAGCGTGTGCGGCGCGTGGTCGGTGGCGAGCACGTCGATGCGGTCATCGGCCAGCGCGCGGACCAGCGCCTCGCGGTCGCTGGCGTCCTTGATCGCCGGGTTGCACTTGATCAGGTTGCCCAGGCGCGCGTAGTCGCCGCGGTCGAAGCGCAGGAAGTGCACGCAGGTCTCGGCGGTGATGCGCTTGCGCGAGCCGTCGGCGCGGATCAGCGGCCCCTGCTCGAACAGCGCCAGCTCGTCGGCGGTGGAAATATGCAGCACGTGCAGCCGGGTGTCGTGGCGGCGCGCCAGTTCCAGCGCCAGCCGCGTGGACTTGATGCAGGCCTCGCGCGAGCGGATCTCCGGATGGCATTCCACCGGGATGTCCTCGCCGTACTTCGCCTGGTAGATGGCGAGGTTGGCGTTGATGGTCGGCGTGTCCTCGCAGTGGGTGATGATCGGGACCGGCGTGTCGCGGAAGATCGCGTCCAGCGTTTCCGGGTTGTCGACCAGCATGTTGCCGGTGGACGCGCCCATGAACACCTTCACCCCCGGCGTGGCGAGTGGATCGATCGCGCGGATCGCCTCGATGTTGTCGTTGCTGGCGCCCATGTAGAAGCCGTAGTTGCCCCACGCGCGCCCGGCGGCGCGGTCGTACTTGTCTTGCAGCGCGGCCGCGTCGAGCGTCGGCGGCGTGGTGTTGGGCATGTCCATGAAGCTGGTCAGGCCGCCGGCGACCGCGGCCGCGGATTCGGTCGCCATGTCGGCCTTGTATTCCAGCCCCGGTTCGCGGAAGTGCACCTGGTCGTCGATCATCCCCGGCATCAGGCGACGGCCGGCGGCGTCGACCACGGTCGCGCCCTCGCGCGCCGACAGGCCGCTGCCGATCTCGGCGATGCGGCCGTCGCGGATGCGCAGGTCGCCGTCGAACTCGCGGCCCTCGTTCACCAGTCGCGCGTTGACGATCAATGTTTCGGACATGCGTGGTTTCCTTCGTTGGGCGGGACCGGGTCGTCGCCGGGCACCGGATCGTGCCCGCCGGGGTGGAACGGATGGCAGCGGCCGATGCGCCGCAGCGCCAGCCAGCCGCCGCGCAGCGCGCCGAACCGCGCGATCGCCGTCATCGCGTATTCCGAGCACGTCGGCACGAACCGGCAGCGCGGCCCCAGCAGCGGGCTGAGCCAGCGTTTGTAACCGCGCAGGCAGAGGATGAGGAGGCGATCGATCACGATGCGTGAATGCGGCTTGGCGCAGGCTTGCGCGGTTGCCGCTGTAGTCCGGTCAGGGTATAACAGCGCGCTTTCCCCGCTCAAGGGAACAACTTTCCCGTCCCAAGGGAACAAGAGGAACACCTGCTCGTGGCAGCGAAGAAACCCGTGAAGAAGGCCGCCAAGGCCGCGAAGAAGACCACCAAACCCGCCGCCAGCAAGGCCGTCGCCAGGAAGCCGATCGCGAAGAAGCCGGTCGCCAGCAAGCCGGCGGCGAAGAAAACGCCCGCGAAGAAGGTCGTCGCCGCCAAGAAGCCCGTGGTGAAAAAGGCCGCGCCGAAGAAGGCGGCAGCCAAGCCCGTGGCCAGGAAGGCACCGGCAAAGAAGGCGGCTGCCAGCAAGGTCGCGCCCAAGAAGGCCGCCCCGGCGAAGAAGCCCGCGCCCGCCAAGGCGGCGCCGGCCGCCAGGAAGCCGGCCAAGCCCGTCGTTGCCAAAAAGCCGGCACCGGCCGCCAAGCCCGTGATGGCCGGCAAGCCCGCAGCGGCTGCCAAGGCCCCGTCGCGCCCGATCGCCAAGGCCGCGGCCAAGGCCGAGAAGAAATCCCCGGTCGACCCCAAGCCCACCGCCGCCGGCGTCAGGACCGCGCTCGCCGGCAACCCGGCCAGTCCGGTCACCCGTCCGCGCCCGCGCCCGCTGGGCAAGGTCGCCGTCGCCATCCCCTCGCGGCCGGCCGCACCGGCCCCGCGCGGCAAGGTCAAGGTGATCCCGTACAAGACCGACGACTCCGGCCGCCCGATCCTGCCGCAGGGCTACCGCCCCGGCGCGGACGAGGAGTACATGGGCCCGCTGATGACCGAATACTTCCGCCAGCGCCTGCTGTCCTGGCGCGCGGACCTGGTCGAGGAATCCAAGCAGACCATCGAGAACCTCAAGGACGAAGTGCGCGACGTCGGCGACGAAGCCGAGCGCGCCACCCGCGAAACCGAGAACTC
>JAKFDF010000099.1:0-3505 GCA_036676275.1 Lysobacter sp. | reverse complement strand
GCACCCGCCGCGAGGACCTGCTGATCGAGCCGGAGCTGCTGCAGAAGATCTGGATCCTGCGCAAGCTGCTGCACGGCATGGACGAGATCGGCGCGATGGAGTTCCTGCTCGACAAGATGAAGAGCACCAAGAGCAACGACGAGTTCTTCGCCTCGATGAAGCGATAGGCGGGTTCTTCGCTTCGATGAAGCGCTGAAGCATGGCGTGCACGCCCACAACGAGAACGCCCCGCATTGCGGGGCGTTCTGCATGCGGCGGCGGGATGCATCAGCCGGCCCTGGAATCCCGGGCCGGCAGCAGGGTGGCGCCTTCGAAGTAGGACACGCGCAATTGCAGGCCGCGCGGCGAATAGCCGATGAAGGTGTAATCGGTCTTCGGCGCGTAGGCGAGGTTGTAGCGCGCGTCCAGCAGCTTGCTCTCCAGTTCGATCAGCATGCCCAGCGATTCCGGCACCGGCAGCGTGGCGTTGTGGGCCTGGAGGATCTCCTTGGCCCGCTTGGCGAACGGCACCGCCTGCCGCTGTCCGCGCTGGGACTCGGCGAAGAACTGGCGGTAGTAGTACATCGGCTGGCGCAACCGCGGCAGGGTGCGCAGCACGGCGGTGCCGACCGCGCAGAGCGCGCCCTCGTCGTCGCGGCCGATGCAGACGGCCTGCTCCGCGCGCGATGCGGCCAGCGCCGGATCGCCCAGGGCCTGGTTGCGTTTCCAGAACGCGACCAGCTCTTCCTTCAACTCCGGGGTGACCTGCCGCCAGGCAGGATGGATTTCGAATGCCACGCAGGCGTTCTCCGGTCTAGCGTTTCGTGGCCGGGGCGACGGCGCCGGTCGGCGCCACCGTGCGGCGTTCGGTCATGTGCCGGACCAACGCCAGGTATTCCGGGAATTGCAGGCGCTGGTCCTTGTCGGTGTCGAACATCGACAGCGGCGGCGCGCCGTTGCCGGCTCTCTCCACCAGCAGCAGCTTGCCGTACTCGGCGGCGTCGATCGCATCGTTGCCATCGGCATCCACCGCCTCGAACTGCTGGTGCAGGCGATTGCGCACGCCGGCCATCCGGCGCATGCCGCGGGTCCCGTCCCTGAACTCCTGCAGCGACAGGACGCCATCGTGGTCGGCGTCCCAGGCCGCGAACGTCGCGTCGGCCGATGGCGGCGACGGTTCGGCCCGCAACGGCGGGGCATGCCGCGGGGATGACGGCTGCGCGGCCTGGGCACAGGCCAGCTGCGAAGCGGCGGCCAGGCAGAGGCCGGCGATGGCCACGACGACTGTCTTGCGATGCATCACGGGGAAGTTTCCTCCGCCTTCATTTCGGATTCGAAGGTGATCAGGTCGCGGATCTCGGGCGTGCGCAGGCCGATCATCATCGGATTGCGCACATTGGGCAGGAAACTGATGTCGAAGATCTCGGTGATGTCGCCCTCGAAGCGGATCCAGTTCAGCACGTCGCCATTGACCAGCGACACGATCTGCACGCCACACCACGGATCGGCGTCGCGCCTGGCCAGCTCCTCGTCCAGTTGCAGGCCCTCGAAACGCTTGTTGCGCGGCTTCGACAGGCCGACCGCGGCGACGTTGCCGACGATCGACAAGCCGCGCAGGAAGCCGGGGAAGAACGCCAGCGGCACGAACGCCTTCTTTTCGAAGTCGACCCAGCCCAGGTGGCCGCTGCCGGCGTTGAGCACCCACAGCTTGCCGTTGGCCCAGCGCGGCGAGTGCGGCATCGACAGGCCTTCGCACACGATCTCGTCGGTCTCGATGTCGATCACCACGCCGCCGTCGTGGCGGCGGTCGCGCCAGCCATCGACCGTGTCGCTGCGGCAAACGGCGGTAACGTACTTCGGCCTGCCGTCGACCATGGCCAGGCCATTGAGGTGGCAACGGTCCTCCGGCGCCAGCTTGCTGATGAACGGCGGCTTCCAGATCGCCTTGAAGCTGTGGGTCTGGCTCAGCTCGGCCAGGCACGAGTATTTGGTGTTGACGAACACCACCTTGCCGTTGCTGCGGATGCCGAGCTCGTGGATGTCCAGGTCGCCGATGGTCTGCGCGTTGCGCGGCACGTAGCACTTGTCGAACTGGCCGTGGATGACCTCGTTGGGGCGCAGCACGTTCTCGAAGCGCCACAGCTGGTACAACCCGCCCAGGTAGATGCGCTGGGCGTTGCCGACGATGCCCATCGCGCGCTCGAAAATGCGCTCGAAGAACGACACCCGGCCCTGCTTGTCGCTGCCGACCAGGTAGACGCGGCCGGTCTGGTAGGAGGAGATCGCCAGCGCGATGCGGTTGCCGGCGAGCCAGCCCGCGAGGCCGCGCGAACAGGTCTTTTCTACCCGCATCTTGGTGATGTCGAGCGGGGCCTTGGCACCGGGCGCCGGCGCCGCCTGCGCCGTGGCGGGCGCGGCCTGCGACGGGGGCGGCTCGGCCGCGACCGTATCCAGCCCGGTTTCCATCTCCGCCGTGCCGGCTACGTCCTGGATCCGTCCGTCGTCGCCGTGCGTCGCATCATCGCCTTGCTTCTTTCCTGCCACTTGCTGCTCCAGCTCAATTGCGCCGTCCGGCATCGCCCGCCCTGCATCACGCAGGGCTTGCGCGCATGATCGCCCGGGCGCGGGTCCGCCATGCTGCCATGCAAAGACGGGTACGGACACCCGGCGGGCATGCCGCCGGGTGCCCGGGACCGCTTACCAGCTATAGCGCGCCACCAGCTGCCCGCCGAAGAAGTCGTGCTGGGCGCCGCCATCCGTCCAGTTGAGGCCGCCGGTGACGGAGAAGCCGTTGTTCTGCACGCCCAGGCCAAGTTCGACCATCGCACTGGTGCCGTCGGTGCGGGTCAGGCCGTGGTAATCGCCGGCGACCGTGTAGCGGTTTTCCCCGTCGAACTCGCGCACCGCATTGACCGAGCCATACGGCGTCCACACGACGGATCCACGCGTGATCGCCTTGCCCAGGCCCAGGCCCAGCCGGCCACGGCTGGAATCGCCGCCCTCGGGCGCGAACTCGAGGGTATCGCCGTGCAGGGCCTCGATGTTGGTGATCTCGGTCTTGGTGTACTGGGCCTGCGGCACGATGTCGATGCCCGCGACCTGCCAGCCGGTGTAACCGGCCTCGAGGTTGAACGCGGTGGCATTGCCGCTGGTCGACTGCGCCCCACCCACCGACGACAGCTCGGCATCGAAGTCCATCCACCGGTAGGACGCGTCGAGGTAGAAGCCCAGCGACGAAATCCAGGTCCCATAGACGCCGACCGTGGACAGGTCGATGCGATCGCTGCCCGCGCGGCCCCGCAGGCGCTGGTCACCATCCGCCTTGGCCAGCAGGACGCCGTAGTTGAACCCGCCCGGCAGGGCGAAGTTGATGCCCAGCTCGCTGCCCTGGTTGGACTGCTGGAAGCGGAAATCGCCGGCATCGGTGAAGTCCGCGGCGACGTGCTGCTGGTCCACTTCGCCGTCGTCGCTGAAGGCGCGGATCCAAGGGCTCAGGCCGCCATCGTCCTGTCGCGGCAGCACGCCC
>JAKFDF010000098.1:0-4903 GCA_036676275.1 Lysobacter sp. | reverse complement strand
GCGGGCGCCGCCGATGGTGTAGCCCTGCTCGTACAGCAGGCCGCGGATCTGGCGCACCATCAGCACGTCGTGGCGCTGGTAGTAGCGGCGGTTGCCGCGGCGCTTGACCGGCTTCAGCGACGGAAATTCGGTTTCCCAATAGCGCAGCACGTGCGGCTTGACGTCGCACAGCTCGCTGACCTCGCCGATGGTGAAGTAGCGCTTGGCCGGGATCGGCGGCAGTTCGCGGTTGCTGCCCGGATCAAGCATGCCGGACCCCCGAGTGCGCGGCGCCGCCATAGGCTTCGACGCGTTCCTTGAGCTTCTGGCCCGGGCGGAAGGTCACCACCGTGCGTGCCGTGATCGGGATTTCCTCGCCGGTCTTGGGATTGCGGCCGGGACGCTGGTTCTTGCGCCGCAGGTCGAAATTGCCGAATCCCGACAGCTTGACCTGGCGGCCCTGCTGCAGCGCTTCGCGGAGCGCGTCGAAGAACGCGTCGACGAATTCCTTCGCCTCGCGCTTGTTCAGGCCGACATCCTCGTAGAGGCGCTCGGCCATTTCTGCCTTGGTCAAGGCCATTTCGTCCCCCTGTGAACGAAGTGGAAAGTCCGACCGCGGACGGGCAGGCAAGCGCGCGGGTAATCGCTCATGCCCGGATCGCCGCCGCGTGGTCGCGCTGCAGGGCAGCCGTCACGGCCGCCACCACCGCGTCCACGTCGCGGTCGGTCAATGTGCGGGATTCATCCTGCAGAATCAAGCCCATAGCGAGACTCTTGAAACCCGATTCCACCCCCTTGCCGGCATAGCGGTCGAACAGCAGCAGGTCGCGCAGGGCCGGGCCCGCGGCAGCCTTCACGCTGGCCGAGACGGCCGCCCACGGCACCGTCTCGGCGACGACGAACGCGAGGTCGCGGCGGACGGACGGATACTTCGACAGCGGTCGCGCCGTCGGCAACTGGCGCCGCGACAGCGGCTCGAGGTCGAGTTCGAAGGCGACCACGTCGATGTCCAGGCCGAGCGCCCGCTGCAGGCGCGGATGCAGCTGGCCGATCCAGCCCAGTTGCGCGCCGTCGCGGAAGACCTCCGCGGAACGGCCCGGGTGCCCCCAGGGCGCATGCGACGGCCGGTACTCCAGGATCGCACCGGACAGCGCGGCCAGGCTGTCGAGGTCGCCCTTGATGTCGTGGAAGTCGATCGCGCGTGCCGGCGTGCCCCATTGCTCCGCGCTGGCGCCTCCGCTGGCGACCATGGCGACGCGCAGGGTCTCGCGCGGCGCCGAAGCGCCATCGGCAGCGAATACCTTGCCGAGTTCGAACAACCGCACCCGCGGCTGCTGGCGCGCGGCGTTGCGCGCCAGGGTCGCAACCAGTCCCGGCAGCAATTGCGTGCGCATGGCGCCGAGTTCGGCGCTGAGCGGATTGGCGAGCGGCACGGCGCCGTCGTCGGCACGCCACGCCGCCAGCAGGCCGGCGTCGACGAAGGCGTAGTTGATCGTTTCCAGGCAGTCGCGCGCGGCCAGCTGGCGGCGCACGCTGCCGTCGTCGATGCGGGTTTCGCCCGGCGATGCGATGCGGGTGGCGCCTCCGGGCAGCGTCGCCGGGATCGCGTCGTAGCCGTGGATGCGCGCGACCTCCTCGATCAGGTCTTCCTCGATCGCCAGGTCGAAGCGACGCGACGGCGGCGTCACCTGCCAGCCGTCGGCATCGGCGGCGACGGCGAGTCCGAGCGCACGCAGGATCCGTTCGACCTCCGCATCGGCGATGCCGACGCCCAGCACGCGCGCCAGCCGCGCGCGGCGCAAATGCACCGGCTGCCGGCGCGGCAGGTGTTCGGGCAGGACCGCTTCGACCACCGGGCCGGGCGCGCCACCGGCGATCTCGACGATCAGCCGCGTGGCGACTTCGATCGCGGTGCGCGGCAATCCCGGGTCCACGCCGCGCTCGAAGCGGTGCGCGGCGTCCGTGTGCAGGCCGAGCCTGCGGCCGCGGCCGATGATCGCGGCCGGCGCGAAGTGCGCGGCCTCGAGGAACACGTTGCGGGTCGCATCGGTCACGCGCGTGTCGAAGCCGCCCATCAGGCCGGCGAGCGCGACCACCCGGTCGGCATCGGTGATGGCGAGGAACTCCGCGTCCAGCTTCACCTCGCGGCCATCGAGCAAGGTCACGGCCTCGCCGGCGCGCGCGCGGCGCACGCCGACCGGGCCCCTGAGCAGGTCCCGGTCGAAGGCGTGCATCGGCTGCCCCAGCTCCAGCATCACGTACTGGGTCACGTCGACCAGGAAACTCACCGGCCGGACGCCGCTCCGGCGCAGGCGCTCGGCCATCCACACCGGCGTCGCGCGCGCGGCATCGACGCCCTCGATCACGCGACCGAGGTAGCGCGGCGCGTCGGCGCCGGCCTGCAGTTCGACCGGCAGCGCCGCGTCGTTGAGCGCCGGCATCGGCGTGGCGTCGAATGCAATGACTTCCGAGCCGAACGCCGCGGCGACGTCGTAGGCGATGCCGCGCACGCTGAAGCAGTCGCCGCGGTTGGGGGTCAGGCCCAGTTCGAAGACGGTGTCGGGCAGGCCCAGGTAATCTGCCAGCGGCGTTCCCGGCGGAGCGTCCGCGGGCAGCTCCAGCAGGCCGGAGGCGTCGGCATCCAAGCCGAGCTCCTTCGCCGAGCACAACATGCCGTTGGAATCGACGCCGCGCAGGCTGGCCGCCTTGATCGTGGTTTCGCCGACCTGCGTGCCGATGGTGGCGAGCGGCGCGACCAGGCCCGGGCGCGCGTTCGGCGCGCCGCACACGATCTGCAGCCGTGCGTTGCCGATGTCGACCTGGCAGACCTGCAGGCGGTCGGCTTCCGGGTGCCTGGCGCATTCGACGATGCGCGCGACGACGACGCCGTCGAGCGCCGCACCGAGCTTCTCGGCGCCCTCGACTTCCAGCCCGATCATCGTCAGGCGGTGTTCCAGCGCGGCGCTGCCGGCATCGATCGCGACGTGCTGGCGCAGCCAGTTTTCGGAGAATTTCATTGCCCTGCCACCCTAGTCATCCCGCGCGCAGCGAGCGATCCGCTTGCATGCCATTCCGTGCAACAACAGGTCCCTCGCCACGCTCGGGACGACAAACCGGTCATGCGAACTGCTTCAGGAAACGCACGTCGTTGTCGAAGAACGCGCGCAGGTCGTTGACGCCGTAGCGCAGCATCGCCATGCGCTCCACGCCCATGCCGAAGGCGAAGCCGGTGTGGCGCTCCGGATCGATGCCGATGTTGCGCAGCACGGCCGGATGGACCATGCCGCAACCCAGCACTTCCAGCCAGCGGGTCGTGCCGTCCGGCTGCTGCCACGCGATGTCGACCTCGGCCGACGGCTCGGTGAAGGGAAAGTAGCTGGGACGGAAACGCATCTCGAAATCGCGCTCGAAGAACGCGCGCACGAATTCGGCGAGCGTGCCCTTGAGGTCGGCGAATGTCGCGTGCTCGTCCACCAGCAGTCCCTCGACCTGGTGGAACATCGGCGAGTGGGTCTGGTCGCTGTCGCTGCGATAGACCTTGCCGGTGGCGATCATCCGCAGCGGCGGCGCGTGGTCCTTCATGTAACGCACCTGCACGCCGGAGGTGTGGGTGCGCAGCAGCCGGCCATCGCCGAAATAGAAGGTGTCGTGCATCGCCCGCGCCGGGTGGTGCGGCGGGAAATTCAATGCCTCGAAGTTGTGCCAGTCGTCCTCGATCTCGGGACCGTCGGCCAGGTCGTAGCCGAGCCGGGCGAAGATGTCGGTGATCCGCTCCAGCGTGCGGCTGAGCGGATGCAGGCCGCCGCGCGCGCCGTTGCGGCCGGGCAACGTGACGTCGACGGTCTCGGTGGCCAGGCGCGCATCCAGCGCGGCGGAATCAAGCGCGTGCTTGCGCCGCGACAGCGCCTCGGCGAGCGCGTCGCGGGCGCGGTTGATCGCCTCGCCCGCGGCCTTGCGCTGGTCGCCGGGCAGCGCGCCCAGCGACTTCAGCTGCGCGGTGATGCTGCCGTTCTTGCCGAGCAAGGACACGCGCAGGCCTTCCAGCGCGTCGGGCGTTGCGGCCTCGGCGATGTCGGCCAGCGCCTGCCTGCTGAGTTGATCGATGTCGGTCATCGCCGCCAATTCCGTATCCGCCATCCAGTTACCGTCATTCCGAGCATAGCGGGGAATCCGCTTCAACGAGGACTGCAGATTCCCAGCTGCCCCGGGATGACGCCATGACCATCCACGGACCCCGGCGCCCCTGGAACGCCAGCCCCGGAAACGAACATGGGGAAGGACTTGCGCCCTTCCCCATGCGTGTACTGCGTTGCGCAACGGCAGCGGGCGCCTCGTGCGAGGCCGCGCGACCGATGCGGACAACTTACGCTGCGAGTGCGCCCTTCGCCTTTTCGGCCAGCGCGGCAAAACCGGCGGCGTCGTGCACGGCGATGTCCGCCAGCACCTTGCGGTCCAGGGTGATGCCGGCCTTCATCAGGCCGTTGATGAAGCGGCTGTAGCTGATGCCGTTGATGCGCGCGGCGGCGTTGATGCGCGCGATCCACAGGGTGCGGAACTGGCGCTTCTTCTGCTTGCGGCCGATGTAGGCGTACTGCAGCGCCTTCGTCACCGCCTGCTTGGCGACGCGGAAGACCTTGCGGCGGGCGTGGTAGTAGCCCTTGGCCTGCTTGAGAACCTTCTTGTGGCGCCGACGCGCCTGTACACCACGTTTGACTCGTGCCATTTCCTATCTCCTCACAAGTACGGAAGCATGCGGTCCAGGCGGCCCGCGTCCTCGGGACGGACGTGGTTCGTCTGCCGGAGGTTGCGCTTCCGCTTGGTCGCTTTCTTGGTGAGGATGTGGCTCTTGTTGGCGTGGCCGCACTTGTACTTGCCGGAAGCGGTCTTCCGGAAGCGCTTGGCCGCCGCCCGATTGGTCTTGATC
>JAKFDF010000097.1:0-8038 GCA_036676275.1 Lysobacter sp. | reverse complement strand
CGCGAGGAAGGCCGGCCACAACGGCGCCAGGTGCAGGTTGCCGAACGTCAGCGGCGCGTTGATCCGCAGCACGCCGGTCGCCTCGCCGCTGCTGGAACTGGTCTCGGCTTCCAGTTCGCCGGCATCGGCCAGCAACTCGACGGCGCGGGCGAAGAAGCGCTGGCCGTCATCGGTCAGCGACAGGCGCCGGGTGGTGCGATGGAGCAGGCGCACGCCGAGGCGCGCTTCCAGTTCGGCGACCTGCCGCGAGACCGCGGCCTTCGACAGCCCGATCGCCTCGGCGCCACCGACGAAGCTGCCGGCGTTCACCACGGCGACGAAGCTGGCCAGTTGTTGCAGATCGAGCATGGTTTTATTGTTCCTGTTTAATTGACAATAAGTCAATCAAAGGCATGTTTATCTTGTCTGACCAGATCAATAGAGTGGTCGTCGAGCCCACACCTCCCGGGCATCGCACAAGGAACCAAGCCATGAACATCCTGATCCTCGGCGCCGGCAACATGGGCTCCGCCCTGGCCCGGCAGTTCACCCAGGCCGGCCACGCCGTGCGCATCGCCGCCACCTCGCTCGACAAGGCGCGCAGCGTCGCCGCCGGCATCCCCGGCAGCACCGCGGTCCCCGCCACCGGCAGCGCCGCCGCCAGCGACGTGGTCGTCGTCGCCACCCCGTACGAGCAGGCCGTCGCGGCGTTGCGCGATGCCGGTCCGCTGGCCGGCAAGGTCGTCATCGACGTCAGCAACCCGCTTACCCCGGACTACATGGGCCTGACCGTCGGCCACGCCACCTCGGCGGCCGAGGAAATCTCGCGCGCCTTCCCGGGCGTCGATTTCGCCAAGGCCTTCAACACCCTGTTCGCGCAGGTGGTGGCCGACGGCCCGGCGTTCGCCGATGGCCAGGTCGCACGCGCCTTCTACGCCGGCGATTCCGAACGCGCCAAGGCGACCGCCAAGGCGCTGATCGAGAGCACCGGTTTCCAGCCGGTCGACGCCGGCCCGCTGCGGAACGCGCGCTACCTCGAGCCGCTGGCCGGCCTGAACATCTGGTTCGGCTACGGCGCCGGCCACGGCACCACCATCGCCCCGATGTGGATCAGCCGCGGCTGACCCCCACCCTGCACCACACACCACACCTGCAACGGAGTCCTGCCATGAACGCTACCTTCTCGCTGCTCGGCCGCCTCGGCCTATCGCTGATCTTCATCATTTCCGGCTGGGGCAAGATCGCCGGCTACGCCGCCACCCAGCAATACATGGAGGCGATGGGCGTGCCCGGCGGCCTGCTGCCGCTGGTGATCGCGCTGGAACTCGGCGGCGGCCTGGCCATCCTCGCCGGCGGCTTCACCCGCTGGATCGCGCTGGCGCTGGCCGCGTTCTCGCTGGCATCCGCGGCGCTGTTCCACGGCCTCGGCGACCCCGCGCAGGCGATCCACTTCTGGAAGAACGTGGCCATGGCCGGCGGCTTCCTGATGCTGGCCGCCAACGGCGCCGGTGCGCTCAGCCTCGACGCCGCGTGGTCGCGCCGTCGCGCCTCGTCGAACGCGTCGCTGGCCACCGCCTGACACGCCATCCGATCCCGTCGAAACCGATCCACGGCCCGGGCGCATTCGCGCCCGCGGCCTTTTTTGGAGTCCACCATGACCCCCGCCGCCCCCTCCCTGTTCGTTTCCCACGGCTCGCCGATGTTCGCGCTGGAGCCGGGCCTGCTCGGCCCCGCGCTGCAGCGGATCGGTCGCGCGCTCCCCGACCTGGCCGCGGTGGTGATCGTGTCGCCGCACTGGCAGACCCGCGGCGTGCGCGTGGCCGCCAGCCCGGCGCCGCAGACCATCCACGACTTCGGCGGCTTCCCGCCGCCGCTGTACGCGCTGCAGTACACGCCGCCCGGCGCTCCGGCACTGGCCGGCGAAGCGGTGGCGATGCTGGCCAATGCCGGCTTCGACGTGGCCATCGACACGCAACGCGGCCTCGACCACGGCGCCTGGGTGCCGCTGCGCTACCTCAAACCCGGCGCGGACGTGCCGGTGTTCCAAGTGTCGCTTCCCCATGACATCGATCCCGCCGGCGCCTTGCGGATGGGCCGGGCGCTGGCGCCGCTGCGCGCACGCGGCGTGCTGGTACTGGGCTCGGGCAGCCTCACCCACAACCTCTACGAATTCCGCCAGCACATCCGCGATCCGGAATACGCGCAGGCGTTCGCCGACTGGGTCGCCGACGCGGTGCGCCGCCGCGACATCGATGCGCTGGTGGACTATCGCGCGCGCGCGCCGCATGGCGAGCGCGCGCATCCGACCGAGGAGCACTACCTGCCGCTGCTGGTCGCGCTCGGCGCCAGCGGCGGCGACGACACCGCGTCACTGGTCGACGGCGGCATGACCTACGGCGTGCTGTCGATGGACTCGTTCGGCTTCGGGCTGCCGCAAGGCCTTGAGCTGGAGGAAGCCGCATGAACGGCCTGTCGGCGCTGGTGGAGGATCCCGCGTTCGCGCTGGCGTATCGCGTGCGCGAGCCGGCCCCCGCGAATCCGTCTGCGCTGCTGGTGCTGCTGCACGGCGTCGGCGGCAACGAAACCAACCTGGCAGGCCTCGCCGCCGATGTTGCCGCCGACACGCTGGTGGTGCTGCCGCGCGGGCGGCTTGAACTAAGCGCGGGCCAGTACGCCTGGTTCCGGGTCGCGTTTACTGCAAGCGGGCCGCGGATCGAGGCCGGCGAAGCGGAGGAGAGCCGCCAGGCGCTGGTTCGCTTCGTCGCACGGCTGCAGGAGGCGCACGGCATCCAGGCGCAACGCACCGTGATCGCCGGCTTCAGCCAGGGCGGGATCCTCAGCGCCAGCGTCGGGCTGACCGCGCCCGAATGCGTGCGCGGATTCGCGGTGCTGTCCGGGCGCATCCTGCCGGAACTGGAACCGCTGCTCGCCCCGCGCGAACGCCTGGCGCGCGTGCAGGCGCTGATCGCGCACGGTCGCGACGACGACAAGCTGCCGGTGGACTGGGCCGAGCGCGCCGATGCCTGGCTGCAGCGCCTCGGCGTGCCGCACGTGCTGCGCCTGTACCCGGGCGGGCACGGCATCGGCGAGGCGATGGCGCGCGATTTCATCGACTGGACGCAAGGCGTCATCGACGCCGCCTGAAAAAGCCGCCGCCGGGAAAACAGGCGGCATCCGCAGCGCTTACTCCCCGCGCTTGCCTGGCGGGATCGTCAGCAGGATCGAGGCGATCGCCACCGCCACCATCAATACGTTGAAGCCCAGCGCGACCATCGCGGCCTCGCGCAGCGCGAGGTTGTCGACGCGGCCCTGGAAGGTGACCACGCCCTCCAGCCAGCGCACGCCCGAGCCGGCGCCCAGCGCGGTGAAGATCGCACCGGAAACGGCCACGCCCAGCGCGGCGCCCAGCGACGACGCCATCTTGTAGATGCCCGCGCCGGAACCGGACTGCGCCATCGGCAGGTTCGCCAGCGCCGCATCGGTGGAAGGCGTGGCGTAGAACGCCAGCCCCAGGCCGAACAAGGTGTAGCCGGCGATCGCGGCCACGCGATAGGACTCGAGCATCAGGTTGGTCGGCATCAGCAGGACGATGGCGATGCCGGTGATCGCGCAGCCCCAGACCATCGGCTTGCGCGGGCCGAAACGCTGCAGCAGCTTCTCGCCCACGCGGATGAAGGCGATGATCGCGATCGCGTAGCCCAGGGTCAGCATTCCCGCCTGCTGCGCGCTCATGCCGCCACCCATCTGTACCAGCTGCAGCGACACCAGCTGCATGCCGACCGTGGCGTTGATCAGGAAGTTCGACAGGGTCGCGCCGGTGTAGGTGCGGTTGCGGAACAGGCCCAGGTCGACGAAGCCGTCGCGCTTGCGGGTTTCGATGTTGTAGAACGCGACGGCGGCCACGACGGTGATCGCCGCCAAGCCCAGCGCCGCCGGGCTGCCCCATCCCCACGCACTGCCCTGCAGCACCAGCACCTGCAGCGCCAGCATCGCGACCATGAAGGCAAGCACGCCCGCCAGGTCGAAGCGGTACGCGCCTTGGGATGGCGCCCTGCTCTCCGGCGTGCCGCGGATCAGCCACAAGCCCAGCAACGACACCGCGACCGAGATGAAGAAGATCCAGCGCCAGCCCAGCGACTGCGCCACCAGTCCGCCGAACAGCGCGCTCAGTCCGCCGCCGCCCAGGAACCGATCGACCACAGGCTCACCGCGCGCTGCCGCGCGGGCCCATCCCAGTACGCCTTCACCAGCGCCAGGCTGGCGGGCATGATGCAGGCCGCCGACAGCCCCTGCAGCGCACGGCCCAGCAACAGCATCCCGGTGCCGAGGCTGCCGGCGGGCGCCAACCCGACCAGCAGCGATCCGGCGATGCCCAGCACGAAGCCCAGGCGCAGGATGCGCATGCGCCCGAAGCGGTCGGCCAGGCCGCCCATCACCACGATGAAGATGCCGGAGAACAGCGCCGCCGCGGCGACCGCGCCGGTCAGCGTGCCGGCGCCGATGCCGAGGTCGCGCTGCATGTCCGGCGCGATGTTGAGCGTGCTCTGCGCGAACAGCCAGAACGTCAGCACGCCCAGGATCATCCCGACCAGCAGGCGGTCGTTGCCGGCGTAACCGGCTTCCGCCGTTGCCACCGGACCGGCGCTCATGACACGCACAGCCATGCCGAGGCGGCGGCGAGCATCGCCTGCAACCCTGTCTTCAGCGTCGGATCGAGCACCGGCGCGAAGCGCGGCGAATGGTTGCTGGGGATCTTGTTGGTCGTGCCCTCGGCCTTGGCTTTCGCGTACGCCTGCGGGTCGGTGCCGCCGACGAACCAGAACACGTAGGGCACCTTCCAGCTGCGGCCGAACACGCTGAAGTCCTCGCTCGCGGCGGCCGGCTTGCCCTCGCGCGCGTCGTCGCCGAACTGCGCGTGGAAGGCTCCGGCCACGCGCGCGGTGGCGTCGCGGTCGTTGTCGGTCATCGGATAGCTGCTCAGGGTGGTGAACTCCGGCGGTTTCGGCGCATCGGACGCCTCGCACTCGGCGCAGCAGATGCGCCGCACCGCCTTCAGCATGTGCTCGCGCACGCCTTCGTCGTAGGTGCGCATGTTGAGCTTGATGGTGGCTTGGTCGGGGATGATGTTTTCCTTGGTGCCCGCCTGCAGCGAGCCCACCGTCAGCACCGCGCTGTCCAGCGGCGAGACCTCGCGCGAGACGATGGTCTGCAGCCGCAGCACGGTCGCGGCCGCCATCACCACCGGGTCGATCGAGGTCTGCGGCTGCGAGCCGTGCGAGCCGCGGCCGAACAGCGTCACCTGCAGGCTGTCGCCCGCCGACAGGATCACGCCGGCGCGGTAGGTCACCGTGCCGGCGGGGCCGACCATCACGTGCTGGCCGAGGATCACGTCCGGGCGCGGCAGGTTCGCGCCGTCCCAGTCGGCGACCATCGCGCTGGCGCCCTGGGCCGTTTCCTCGCCGGGCTGGAACACCACCAGCACCGTGCCGCGCCATGCGTCGCGCGCTTCGGCCAGCACGCGCGCGGCGCCGAGCATCCACGCGAAGTGCAGGTCGTGGCCGCAGGAATGCGCGGCGCCGGCGACCTCGCTGGCGTACGCCAGGCCGGTGTCCTCGTCCATCGGCAGCGCGTCCATGTCGGCGCGCAGCATCACCGTCGGGCCGTCGCCGTTGCGCAGCACGCCGACCACGCCGGTGACGCCGACTTCGCGGCTCACCGCGTAACCGAGCTTGTCGAGGTAGTCGGCCGCGATGCCCGCGGTGCGCCGCTCCTGCATCGACAGTTCGGGGTGCCGGTGCAGGTCCTGGTAGATGGCCAGCAGTTCCGGCGCCAGCGCGGCGTAGCGATGATCCAGGGCTTGGGCCAAGGGGTTCATGGGCGCGACCGAAGCGAGGCGTGGCTTTACCTGCGCGGGGTGACCCGCCAGATGGTGTTGGACAGGTCGTCGGCGACGATCAGCGCGCCGCGCGGGTCGACGCTGACGCCGACCGGGCGGCCGCGGGTCAGGCCGTCGTCGCCGCGGAAACCGGTGACGAAGTCGATCGGATCGCCAGCGGGCTTGCCGTCGCGGAACGGCACGAACACCACCTTGTAGCCGACCGGCGGATTGCGGTTCCAGCTGCCGTGTTCGCCGACGAACACGCCGTCGCCGAACTGTCCGCCCATCGCCGGCACCGAGAACGCGACGCCGAGCGCGGCGACGTGCGAACCCAGCGCGTAGTCGGGGGTGATGCTGGCCGCGACCTTGTCCGGATCCTGCGGCATCACCCGCGTGTCCGCGTGCTTGCCCCAGTAGGCGTAGGGCCAGCCGTAGAAGCCGCCCTCGCGCACCGAGGTGAGGTAGTCGGGCACCAGGTTCGGGCCGATCTCGTCGCGCTCGTTGACCACCGCCCACAGCGTGCCGGTGCCGGGCTGGATCGCCAGCGCGGTGGGGTTGCGCAGGCCGGTCGCGTAGACCTTGTGCGCGCCGGTCACGGCGTCGACCTGCCAGACCTGCGCGCGGTCGACCTCGGCGGTCATGCCGCGCTCGGTGATGTTGCTGTTGGAGCCGATGCCGACGTACAGGAAGCGGCCGTCGGCGCTGGCCGCCAGCGCCTTGGTCCAGTGGTGGTTGATCGCCGAGGGCAGGTCGGTGATCTTGGCCGGTGCGGCGCTGGCCTCGGTCTGGCCCTCGCTGTAGTCGAAGCGGACGAGCTCGCCCTGGTTGGCGACGTACAGGTTGTTGCCGACCAGCGCCAACCCGTAAGGCGCGTCGAGCCTGTCGGCGAAGACGGTCTTGAGTTCATAGGTGCCGTCGCCGTCGGCATCGCGCAACAGCGTGAGGCGGTTGCCGCTCTTCACCGCCGTGTTGCCCTTGGCCTTGATCTTGCCGGCGATGATGTCCTTGGGCTTGAGCTTGGGCGCGTGGCCGCCGCGGCCCTCGGCCACCAGGATGTCGCCATTGGGCAGCACCAGGGTCTGGCGCGGGATGCCGAGGTCGGTGGCGATCGCGGCAATGGCGTAGCCCTGCGGCACCGTCGGCACCCGGTCGCCCCAGGCGGCGGGCTTGGCGATGATCATGTCGGGCATCACGCCGCGCGCCGGCGCCGGGATCTCGGGGTTGGCGCCGTACTGGTCGAGTTCGGGCGCCTGGCTGCAGGCGGCGAGCGCGGCTGCCAGGACGGACACGGCAACGAAGGTGAGGTTCGTGCGCTTCATCGTGCACCTCCCGCGCGCAGGCTCGAGAATCCGATCCAGGTCGCCACCAGTGCCAGCACCGCGGCGGCCAGCGACAGCACCAGCGCGGTGGGCATGATCCCCCAGGCGTCCCGGGCATGGTGCAGCGCATCGAAGAAGCCGACCACCCAGGTCGCGGCCAGCACCAGGATGTAGGGCCCGCCGCGCCCGCCGCGGAACTGGGCGAAAACCGCGCAGGCCAGGGCGATGGTGGCCAGCACCATCGCACCGACCAGCAGCCAGGACGCGAAGTTGCTCCATTCGATCTGGTGGCTGGTCCAGTACGCGTAGTCGGCCAGCAGCGCGCCGAGGAACAACGGCAGCGCCCCGGCCAGGACGGCGGCATGGAACAGGTGGATGCCCCCGGAAGGCGCGCGGTCGACGATCGAGGTCATGGCAGTCTCCTCCAGGACGGGGCCGGACATCCCATCCTGCCACGGGTTGCATGACGATCCGGACTACCGCCTAGGCCCGTGTCCCGGTGGGGTGGCGACTTGCATGAATGGGCCCACCAGGACTCGAACCTGGAACCTGAGGATTATGAGTCCTTCGCTCTGACCATTGAGCTATGGGCCCGTCGCGCGGGAATTATCGCGTAAACGAAAAGCCCCGCGCTGGGCGGGGCTTCCCGGGGAAGGCAGCCGGCCATGGGCCGGCGCCACGCATCCGGCCTTACTCGATATCGAGGAAGGAGCGCAGCTGCTCGCTGCGCGACGGATGCCGCAGCTTGCGCAGCGCCTTGGCCTCTATCTGGCGGATGCGCTCGCGGGTGACGTCGAACTGCTTGCCGACTTCCTCGAGGGTGTGGTCGGTGTTCATGTCGATGCCGAAGCGCATGCGCAGC
>JAKFDF010000096.1:0-13455 GCA_036676275.1 Lysobacter sp. | reverse complement strand
ACGACCCGATCGTGCGCATGACCTGGCATCGCAGCGCCACGCATTCCTGGCTGGTGCTGCCGCTGGTGGCGTGGGCGATCTGGGTCTTCTTCCGCAGTCGCGGCGGCCGCGTCGCCGAAGCACCTGTGCGCTGGTGGTGGGCGATCTTCGCCTGCCTGATGGCGCACCCGCTGATCGATGCCTTCACCGTCTACGGCACGCAGTTGTTCTGGCCGTTGCCGATGCGGCCGATCATGTGGAGCAGCCTGTTCATCATCGATCCGTTGTTCACGTTGCCGTGGCTGCTGGCATGCGTTGTGGCCTGGCGTGCGCGTGAGCGGCTGCTCGCGCAGCGTGCGCTGGTCGCGGGCATCGCGCTCGGCGTCGCCTACGTCGGCTGGTCGCTGGCGGCCAAGGCGATGGTGGATCGCGCCGCCACGCGCGCGCTGGCGACGATGGGGCTGCGCGATGCGCCGCGGTTTTCGGTGCCGATGCCGTTCAATACCCTGCTGTGGCGGGTGGTGGCGATGACGCCGGACGGTTACGTCGAAGGCGAGCGTTCGCTGGTCGCCGATTCCGGGCCGATGGCATTTCGCGCGCATGCATCCGATGTCCGTGCGCTGCGGACCGCGCGCGACATCGCGGCCGCCCGGCGCCTGGCCTGGTTCACCCACGGCTTCCAGAAAGCGGAGTTGCGCAATGGCCAACTGCTGCTCAGCGACCTGCGGATGGGCAGCGAGCCGGACTATTCCTTCCGGTTCCTCGTCGCCGCGCAGCGGCGCGATCGCTGGCATGCCTTGCAGCCGCCGCGGCAGTTGCCGCTGGAATGGAAGTCGATGCGCGGGGCCAACGAGCTGTGGCGGCGGATCTGGTCCGGGCCGGTGCAGCCGCGCCGGGTTCAGGCCGCCACGGGCAATTCCGGCGCGACGCCGGCGACCAGCGCATCGAAGTAATCCCGCGTCAGGCGCAGTTGTCCCGTGGCGGTGTCGGCGCGATTGACCACGGCGCGGAAGGCGTGGTTCTCCGGCCGGTCCTTCGCGTACCAGCCCAGGTGCTTGCGGGCGATGCGCACGCCGGCCTGCTCGCCGTAAAAGGCGTGCAATGCCTGCAGGTGGCCGAGCAGCACGTCGCGCACTTCGGCCAGCGACGGCTCCGGCAACAGTTCGCCGGTGGCGAGGTAGTGCGCGATCCCGCGGAAGATCCACGGCCGGCCCTGCGCGGCGCGGCCGACCATCACCGCGTCGCAACCGGTATGGCGCAGCACCTCGGCGGCCTTGCGCGGCGAGTCGATGTCGCCGTTGGCGATCACCGGGATCGACAGCCCGGCCTTGATCGCGGCGATGGTGTCGTACTCGGCGACGCCGTTGTATTGCTGCTCGCGGCTGCGGCCATGCACGGCCAGCGCCGCGATCCCGGATTCCTGGGCGATCCGCGCGATCGCCGGCGCATTGCGGTGCTGCGCGTCCCAGCCGGTGCGGATCTTCAACGTTACCGGCACGTCGACCGCATTGACGACTGCCTCGAGGATGCGTGCGACCAACGACTCGTCGCGCATCAATGCCGAGCCGGCCCAGGCATTGCAGACCTTCTTGGCCGGGCAACCCATGTTGATGTCGATGAGCTGCGCACCCTGGTCGACGTTGTGGCGCGCCGCGGCGGCCATCGTCGCCGGATCGGTGCCGGCGATCTGCACCCCGACCGGTTCCGGCTCGCCGGCGTGGTCCATGCGCTGCAGCGACTTGCGCGTGCCCCAGAAGCGCGGGTCCGAGGTGGTCATCTCGGACATCGCCAGCCCGGCGCCCAGGCGCTTGCACAGCTGCCGGAACGGCTTGTCGGTGACCCCCGCCATGGGGGCGAGGATCACGTTCGGGGCGATGTCGTGGGGGCCGATCCGCATGGCGGCATTCTAGACGGCCGCCTCAGTCCCGGAAACGCGCGTCGAAATCGCTGCGCCGCGGCATCGCCAGCGCCGCGCCGGCGCGTTCGGTGGACAGCGCGGCGTAGCGGTTGGCGAACCGGGCATGGGCGTGGAAGGGCGCTTCCGGCCGCAGCGCCAGCGAGGCGGCCAGGGCGCCGTTGCAGGCATCGCCGGCGCCGGTGGTGTCGACGACTTCGGTCGGCTCGGCGGCAAGGCGATAGCAAGCCGCGCTGTCGCCACGCAGCGCGCCCTGCGCGTGCGAGACGAACAGGCCGGCGGCGCCGAGCGTGAGCAGCACGGTGCCGTGCGGCAGCAACCGGCGCGCGAGTGCGTGCAATCGCGCGTCGTCGCTGCCGGCGACGGCATCGGCATCGATGCGGAGGTCGGCATGCGTCGCCAGCAAGCTGGCGAACTCGGTTTCGTTGGGAGTGAGGATGCCGGCCAGCGATAGCAGCTCCGGCGAGGCCCGCGCGTTGGCGGGGGCCGGGTTGAGGATGGCGATGGCGCCGGCGGCACGCGCGTCGCGCAGGGCCCGTGCGATGGCAGCCGCGGGAGATTCGAGCTGGGCGAGCACGACCGCCGCCGCATCGATCGCGTCGCCCTGGCCGGCGACGAAATCCGCCGACAGCGAAGCATTGGCGCCGGCGCCGATGACGATGCTGTTGCGACCCCGGGCATCGACGAAGATGCCGGCGGTTCCGGTCGGCGCGTCGCTGCGCTGCGCGCGCAGGTCGATCCCGTCGGCCAGCGCCAGCCCGCGCGCCAGCTCTGCGCCTGCGTCATCGCCGAGCGCGCAGACGAAGGAGGTCGACGCGCCCACGCGCGCCGCGGCGACGGCCTGGTTGAAGCCCTTGCCGCCGGGGCCGCTGGCGTAATCGCCGGCCAGGGTCGCGCCGGGCGGCGGCAGGTCGGCGCAGTGCCAGACGTGGTCGACGTTGAACGAGCCGACGACGACGACCCGGGCGCGGCCAGCCATCACGCGCGCCGGTTCACGGCCCGACGTCGAGGCCGGAATGCGCCGGCACCGCCGGCTCGCGCACGTGCCGGTGCTTGAACAGCGGCACGAACAGCACCGCCATCGCCAGCGAATACAACGCGAACGTGGTCCAGATGCCGTGCCAGTCCTTGGCGCCGCCGGCATCGGTGAAGTACGCATCGATCATCCAGCCGCTGATCGCGCTGCCGAGCACCGCGCCGACGCCGTTGGTCATCAGCATGAACAGGCCCTGCGCGCTGGCGCGGATCCGCGGGTCGCTCTGCTGCTCGACGAACAGCGAACCGGAGATGTTGAAGAAGTCGAAGGCCATGCCGTAGACGATGCACGACATCACGATCATCCAAAGGCCCGGGCCCGGGTCGCCGTAGGCGAACAGCCCGAAGCGCAGGAACCAGGCCAGCATGCTGATCGTCATCACCGTCTTGATCCCGAAGCGCTTGAGGAAGAACGGGATGGTGAGGATGAACAGGGTTTCGGAGATCTGCGAGATCGACATGATGATCGCGGGGTAGCGCACCGCGAGCGCGCCCTTGTAGGCGTCGACGTTGGCGAAGTCGTGCAGGAAGGTATCGCCGTAGGCGTTGGTCAGTTGCAGCGCCGCGCCCAGCAGCATGGCGAACACGAAGAACACCGCCATGTTGCGGTCGCGGAACAGCCGGAACGACGACAGCCCGAGGGTGTCGACCAGCGAGCGGCTTTCGCCGCGACCGAGCTTGGGCGGGCAGGGCGGCAGGGTGAAGGCGTACAGGCCCAGCAGCAGCGAAGCGCCCGAGGCGACGTAGAACTGGCCCGACGAGGTCTCCAGCTGCAGCAGGCTGGTGGTCCACAGCGCGGCGATGAAGCCGATCGTGCCCCACACCCGGATCGGCGGGTAGTCGCGGACCACGTCGCGGCCGTCGTCCTTCAGCGCGTTGTAGGCGACCGTGATCGCCAGCGCGATGGTCGGCATGTAGAAGACCATGTTGAGCAGCATCACCCAGAACATGGTGTGCGGGTCGCCGACCATGGGCACGCACGCCAGCATCACCGCGCCGCCGATGTGCAGCAGTCCGTACAGCCGCTCGGCGTTGATCCATTTGTCGGCGACCATGCCCATCAGCGCCGGCATGAACAGCGAGGCGATGCCCATGGTCGAGAAGATCGCGCCGAAACTGGTGCCCGACCACTGCTTGGTCTGGAACCAGTACGCGCCGATGGTCAGCAGCCATGCCCCCCAGACGAAGAACTGGAGGAAGTTCATCAAGATCAGGCGCAGTTTCAGGCTCACCCGTGTCGCTCCCCTGGGGCACGCGATGGCCGTCGGTGGTCGTCGCTGCCCCGGAGCGTAGAGGGATTCGCGGCCCGAGTGAAGCGTGGACTGCGCAGGGCGCTGCCGCGACGCCTCAACCGTCGCGCGCCATCACCCGGTTGCCGCCCTCGCGCTTGCATTCCTGCAGGCGGCGGTCGGCGCTGCCGAGCAGGGTCGACAGGTCGCTGCCGTCCTGGGGCCAGGCCGCGAGCCCGGCGCTGAAGGTGATGCGTTGCAGGTCGGCGCCGCGCCCGGGCTGGAACGGGCGTTCGTAGAGCGTGCGCCGCAGGTGTTCGATGCGTTCCCAGCCGCTGCCGATCGGGCAGTACAGCAGCAGCACGAATTCCTCGCCGCCCAGCCGGATCAGGCGTTCGCGGTCGTGCACGCCCTGGGCGAGGAGGGTGACGACGTGGCGGATCGCGCGGTCGCCATCGAGGTGGCCGATCTCGTCGTTGATCAGGCGGAAGCGGTCGAGGTCCAGCAGCACCAGGGTGAGCGAGCCGCCGCTGCCGCGCAGGCCATCGAGCACGTGCGGCATCTGTTGCAGCAGCCACATGCGGTTGGGCAGGCCGGTCAGGCCGTCGCGCCCGGACAATTCCACCAGCCGCTGCATGCGATAGACGATGGTGGCCGTGAGCAGGGTCATGATCAGCAGCAGCACCAGGCGCTCGCCCTGGTTGGCGACGGTGGCGGTGCCGTAGTCGACCGAGACCAGCTGGTCGGGGCTGGCGGCGGTCGCGAACAGCGTCCACACCAGCAACGCGTACTGCCCGATCGACAGCGCGCCCGCATACAGCGTCAGCCGGCCGTCGTTGCGCAGCGCGGTCATGGCGATGGCGATCAGGTAGAAGCACCACACCACCATGCTGTTAGTGCCCGCGACCCGATCGCCCAGCGCGAGCAGGACCAGCACGCCGGTAGTGGTGCTGACGTCGTAGGTGCAGGTGGCGTACGGCAGCCAGGGATGGCGTCGGCGGCCGCGCGCGAGCACCAGCCAGACCTGCGACATGATGTTGACGAATACCGCCGCCGCCAGCCCGATCACGGTTTCGTCGACATCGCCGCCGCTGGCCGCGTTGACCAGCGGCAGCAGCAGGATCAGGGCGGACAGCCAGGCGCGCAGGCGCGCCACCAGCAATTCGCCGCCGGCGCCCAGCTCGAGCATGATCTCGTCAGGCCGCGCCAGCAGCGTCGCCAGCAGCTTGCCGTTCCCTTGTGCCGATCTGCCGTACACGCACGTCCCCGTGGCCCCCGACGGGTGCAGCATACCCGCCGGCCGGATGGATCAGCCGATTCCGCGCAACAACGCCCACGATCCCAGCGCGAGGAACGCCAGCGCCGCCGCCATCCGCGCCGCGCGCAGCGGCAGGCGTTGCGCGAAGCGGCTGCCGAGCGCGACCACCGGCACGTTCGCCAGCAGCATGCCCACGGTGGTGCCGGCCACGACCTGCCACAGGGGGGAATACTTCGCCGCCAGCAAGACCGTCGCGACCTGGGTCTTGTCGCCGATCTCGGCGATGAAGAAGGCGACCGTGGTGGCGATGAACGCGCCGCGCGCCGGCAGCAGGCCCTCGTCCGCGTCGTCGAACCTGTCGGGCTTGAGCGTCCACAGCGCGATGGCGATGAAGCTCGCGGCGACGATCCAGCGCAACGCCTCCGGCGCCAGCCAGGATGCGGCCAGTGCGCCCGCCCAACCCGCCAGTGCGTGGTTGAGGAGGGTGGCGACCAGGATGCCGGCGATGATCGGCCAGGGCTTGCGGAAACGCGCGGCCAGCAGCAGCGCCAGCAGTTGCGTCTTGTCGCCGATCTCGGCCAGGGCGACGGTGCCGGTCGAAACCAGGGCCGGCCACAGCGGTGCGTTCGCCAGGGTGTCGAGCGACGGCGTGCCGCCGGGCCATGCGCGGTGACCGGCATGCGCAGGCAAAACGCCGCCGCTGAGCAGGCCGTCGACAAGCATGAACACATCCATGGAAGCTCCGGGGCCGGGCAATCGCGGAGGCGAAAGCAAACGCCGCGTTGCCCGGCCCGGGTGCGCGACGCCTGCCTTCGGTCTTGCCCTGCGCCATCGTGCGACGGCCGCCTCGCGCGCCATGGCCTGCCGGCCAAGTGTGTTGACGCGCGTCCCCGCGGTGCGGGCCTGGTGGCCGCAGCGCGGATGGGCTACTCCCCGGAGGAGGAAGTGCGGCTAGTGTAACGGCGCGTTGCGCGCCGGCCAATGGCGGCAATGGCAACGCAGCTTCCCGGGCATGCCGGTTTGGAGTTTCAAGCCGCGTCGGCCTGCGCCAGTTGCCGCAGCAGGGCCTCGCCGTAGCGCTCCAGCTTGCCGGCGCCGACGCCGCCGATGGTGGCGAGCGCGTCGAGGTCGCCGGGTCGCGCCAGCGCGATCTCGCGAAGGGTGCGGTCGTGGAAGATCACGTAGGCGGGGACGTTCTGCGCGCGCGCGGTCTCCGCGCGCCAGCTGCGCAACGATTCGAAACGCGCCATGGCCGTGGCCGGCAACTCGATCGCGGCCGCGGTCTCGCGCGTGCCACGCTCGCGCCGTCGTGCGGTCGCCGGCGGGTCGAGCCGCAGCGACAGCGTGCGTTCGCCCTTGAGCACCGCCGAACTGGCGGCAGTCAGGCGCAACGCGCCGTGGCCTTCGATGTCGACTTCGAGCAGGCCGGCCGCGACCAGTTGCCGGAACACGCTGCGCCACTGCTTCGCGTCGAGGTCGCCGCCGACGCCATAGGTGCTGAGGGTGTCGTGGCCGAACTGCCGCACCTTGGCGGTGTCGGCGCCGCGCAGGATGTCGGTGAGGTGCGCGGCGCCGAAGCGCTGGCCGCTGCGGTACACGCACGACAGCGCCTTCTGCGCGGCGACGGTGCCGTCCACGGTCCGCGGCGGCGACAGGCAGTTGTCGCAGTTGCCGCAGGCGCCCGGATGCGCTTCGCCGAAGTACGCCAGCAGCGTCTGCCGGCGGCAGCCGGTGGACTCGCAGTAGCCGACCAGCGCGTCGAGCTTGCGCCGCTCCAGCCGCTTGCGGTCCTCCCCGGCGTCGGAGTCCTCGATCATCTTCTGCAGCAGCACCGCGTCGCCGAGGCCATGGGCCAGCCAGGCGTCGGCCGGTTCGCCGTCGCGGCCGGCGCGGCCGGTCTCCTGGTAATAGCCCTCCGGCGATTTCGGCAGGTCCAGGTGCGCGACGAAGCGCACGTCGGGCTTGTCGATGCCCATGCCGAAGGCGATCGTCGCCACCATCACCACGCCGTCCTCGCGCAGGAAGCGTCGCTGGTTCGCGGCGCGCGTGCCGGCGTCGAGGCCGGCGTGGTAGGGCAGCGCGGTGATGCCGCGCCCGGCGAGGAATTCCGCGATCGCCTCGACCTTGCGCCGCGACAGGCAATAGACGATCCCCGAGTCGCCCTCGTGGCCTGCGAGGAAATCCAGCAGCTGCCGGCGCGCGTCGTGCTTGTGCGCGACCGCGTAGCGGATGTTGGGGCGGTCGAAGGAACTGACGAACTGGCGCGCATCCTCCAGCGCCAGCCGCTCGACGATCTCGCGCCGGGTCGGGGCATCGGCGGTGGCGGTCAGCGCGATCCGCGGCACCTGCGGCCAGCGCTCGTGCAGCAGGGTCAGTTCGCGGTATTCGCGGCGGAAATCGTGGCCCCATTGCGAGACGCAATGCGCCTCGTCGATCGCGAACAGGGCGATCGGCGCGCGTTCGAGCAGCGACAGGAACCGCGGCGCCAGCAACCGTTCCGGGGCGACATAGAGCAGGTCTAGCCCGCCGTCGAGCCACTGCCGCTCGATCGCCGCGGCCTCGGCCGCGTCCTGGGTCGAATTCAGGAATGCAGCGCGCACGCCGAGCTGCTTCAGGGCCTCGACCTGGTCCTGCATCAGCGCGATCAGCGGCGAGATCACGATCGCGGTGCCTTCGCGCAGCAGCGCCGGCAACTGGTAGCACAGCGACTTGCCGCCGCCGGTGGGCATCAGCACCAGCGCGTCGCCACCGCCGGTGACGTGGTCGACGATGGCCGCCTGCTCGCCGCGGAACGCGTCGAAACCGAAGACATGGCGGAGCTGGGCGAGGGCGTCGGACATGGCGGCAGGATAGCAAGGGGCACCGGCTCGGACTCCGGATTGCCGCGTGTCATCGCGTGGGTATTTGCCGCGTCCGCTTGTCGTCCAGCTGCCACAGCTGCACGCCTCTGGATTGCGCGAACAGGCTGCCTCCGGCGCTTGCGATCCCGAGCATCAACGCCTGGCTTGCCTGTTCGCGGTTGACCAGCACCCAATGCACGTCATGCTGCATGAACAGGACTCGCCACGCGCGGCCGTCCGCTTCCCGTTCGGCGTGCGAGGCGGCCCGTTGCAGTCCTGGCGAATACCAGGAGACGCCGCGGCCGCGGCGACCGAGTTCGGCGACGTAAGGGCGCGAGGGATCGGTGGCAAGGACATTGCCCTGCCTGGCCCCGGGCAGCGGCGATCGCTGCAGTTGCAGCAGGACTTCACGCTCCGGCAGGAAACGCCGGAATACTTCCGAAGGGTTGCCGCCGGAGGTCACGTATCGCTTCAGCGCCGGTACCCCGAGGCTCCAGTTGCCGTTGGGGAGGAAACAGGCGTTCAGCGCGCACAGGCCGCAGATCGCCAGCGCGAAGGACTTGCGTCCCATCTGCGCGGACATGGCCAGGACGATGACGGGAAGCAACAACATCAAGCCCGGAAACGCATAGCGCGCGTATTGCAGTCCGATCAGCGGCAACAGGAAGGCCAGGGTCGCGACTGCGCCCACGCCGCGCAAGCGTCGCGGAACGAAAGTGGCCAGCCAGCCCCCCAGCAAGGCGACGCTGACGAAGCCCAGGGCCGCCTGTCCATCCTCGAGATAGCGCGGAGTGTCGAATGCCAGTGTCCACGGCAGGGACAGGTCCAGCCCGGAATGCCAGCGCGGGTCGTCGAAATTCCCGGCCGGGGCATAGGGCGAAGCAAAGATTCCATTGAACAGCGGCAGCACCGGATTGCCGGTCGCCAGCCACGACTGCAGGTAGCTCGAACCGGCGAGCACCAGGAAGGCCGATGCCGCCATGAACGCACCCTTGCCGCGCCATCGATCCCGATAACGCCACACGCACCACGCCAGCAGCGGCACGGCGCAGTAGAGATGCACGAGTTTGAGCGCTGCCAGGCCGGCAAACAGGCTCGCGAACGCAAGCAGGGATTTGTCGGGCGCGGCGACGCCCAGGGTCATGATCGCCAGCAAGGCCACCGTCGCGGCCAGTTCGGTGTGCATGCTGCCCGCCAGGCCCGCCAGCAGCGGAATGCTGGCCGACAGCGCCACGGCCGCCCAGCACGCACGCCGGTCGCCGCCGAGAACGGCGACCAGCGACCAGGTCAGGCTGCCGATCAGCACCAGCCATAACCCGTTCAACCCGCCGCGCGATTCGGTGGTGCCCGCCAGCACCCCGACGATTGCGTGCAGGACATCGTTGCCCCAGGCGGCGTATGCCCAGATCAGGTATTCCGGCGCAGCGACATAGGCATGCTCGGCCACGAGTTGTGCAGGCAGCCGCAGGTGGTAGGCGACGTCGTCGGACTGGATGCTGGGAATCCAGCACGCGGTCGTGGCCACGCCGATCAGCATGATCGCCAGCGATGCCCAGGCCGAATGCCCATCCAGCGAGGCCGTCCAGCCTGCGCGCAGGGCGCGGATCTGGCCGCCGATGGCGCCCGCGCGCAGCAGCACCGGCGCCAGCAGGACGACAATCCAGACCACGGGGTAGTGGATCGGCAATGGCAGCAGCCAACCGCCGATTCCCGCGATCACCAGCAAGCCGACCGCCATTGCGACCGGCGGTCGGAAGGGCATTTCCGGGACCAGCCAGCAGCCGATGTTGAATGCGGCGGCAGCCAGCAGCGCGGTGGCGGCCACGGCCGGGGGGCCGACGAACCATGTCAGTGCGGCCAGCCATGCCAGCAGGAGTCCGGTGGGGAGGCGGATCGTGGCGAGCCGGGCGATCAACGCGCCGGCAAGCAGGGCGGCCAGTGCCAGGAACAGCAGGTCTCCGACCCGCGGCCAGGCAACCGCGGTCCACATCCGCTGGGTGACGATACCCGCCAGCGTTGCGCCGAGGGCCGTCCAGATCGCCCATTCGGGAACACGCTTCCGCAAACCATCCATCAGTCTGGGCGCGGAACGCTCGGCATCGGGCATCGGCAACATGGGCCGCGAGGATACACGCCAGCCAGCGACATTCCGCCCGCGGGTCGTGTCAGCGATCAGGCGTGCGGCACTCGCGCGTGCCAGCGAAACAGCGTGTCGCCGCGGCCTGGCTTATTGCAGCAGCGAGCGCAGCATCCAGGCGTACTTCTCGTGGGTCTGCAGGCGCTGGGTGAGCAGGTCCACGGTCGGGTCGTCGCCGGCGTCGTCGGCGCCCTTGAGCACCTTGCGCGCGGTGCGGCACACCGCCTCGTTGCCGACGGTGAGCTGGCGCACCATCTCGCGCCAGTCGGCGGTGTCGGCCAGGCCCGGTTCCTCGGCGATCGAGGACAGGCGCGCGAACTCGGCGTAGGAACCCGGTGCGTTGTAGCCCAGCGCGCGGATGCGTTCGGCGACCAGGTCCAGCGCGGTCCACTGTTCTGTGTACTGGGCCTCGAACATCAGGTGCAGGGTGTTGAACATCGGCCCGGTGACGTTCCAGTGGAAGTTGTGGGTCTTCAGGTACAGGGTGTAGCTGTCGGCGAGGAAACGCGACAGGCCGTCCGCGATCTGCTTGCGTTCGCTGCCCGACAGCCCGATATCGATCGCCGGCGCCGTTGTGGCCGTGGCTTGCGGTTTCGACTTGGCAGGCCTGGACTTGGCCATCTGCGTGCTCCTGCTGGGATCCAGCCATCACAATAGGCCCTGGCAGCGTCGCCGGGAAATGAATAGTTGCGAACGAAGCGATACATGAAGCCTATGGAAAAACAGGCGAGCCCCGCATTGCGGCAGGCCCGGCGCGCGATCGACGGCGCGCTGGGCCGCGACCGCGGCCGCCTGCTGGCGCTGTGGACGCGCTGGAACGCGCGGCCGACCGATGCCGCGGCACAGGCGGCATTCGCGCAGGCGCTGCAGGCGTCGGTGGCGGCGCGCGCCGCCCGCGCCGCCATGTTGCCGCAGGCGCCGGTGGATCCGTCGCTGCCGATCGCCGCGGCGGCCGGGCGCATCGTCGAGCTGATCCGCGGGCACCAGGTGGTGGTGATCGCCGGGGAAACCGGCTCGGGCAAGACCACGCAACTGCCGAAGCTGTGCCTGGCCGCCGGGCGCGGCGCCGCCGGCATGATCGGCTGCACCCAGCCACGGCGGATCGCCGCCCGCGCGGTCGCCAGGCGCGTGGCCGAGGAGCTGCAGGTGCCGCTGGGCGGCGCGGTCGGCTTCCAGGTGCGCTTCAACGACAACGTCAGCGAGCAGACCGCGGTCAAGTTCATGACCGACGGCATCCTGCTGGCCGAAGTGCAATCCGACCGCTGGCTGTCGAAGTACGACACGCTGATCGTCGACGAGGCGCACGAGCGCAGCCTCAACATCGACTTCCTGCTCGGCTACCTGAAGCAGCTGCTGCGCAAGCGGCCGGACCTGAAGCTGATCGTGACCTCGGCGACGATCGACACCGAACGCTTCGCCGCGCATTTCGACGGCGCGCCGGTGGTGGATGTCGAAGGGCGCGGCCATCCGGTGGAGGTGCGCTACCGCCCGCTGGAAGGCGAGGGCGGGGAGCAGGGCGAGCGCAGCGTGCTCGACGGCATCCTCGCCGCCTGCGACGAGATCGCGCGCGGGCGGCCTACCGGCGACACGCTCGTCTTCCTGCCCGGCGAGCGCGAGATCCGCGACGCGCACCAGGCGCTGGAACAGCGCAAGTACCGCCATACCGAAGTGCTGCCGCTGTACGCGCGGCTGTCGGCGCGCGACCAGGACCGCGTGTTCCACCCGGGCAGCCAGCGGCGCATCGTACTGGCGACCAACGTCGCCGAGACCTCGTTGACGGTGCCGCGGATCCATTCCGTGGTCGATCCCGGTTACGCCCGGGTCAAGCGCTACAGCCCGCGGCAGAAACTCGACCGCCTGCACGTCGAGCCGGTCAGCCAGGCCAGCGCCGACCAGCGCAAGGGTCGCTGCGGGCGCATCGCGCCGGGCACCTGCTACCGGCTGTACGCGGAAGCGGATTTCCAGTCGCGGCCGCAGTACACCGATCCGGAAATCCGTCGCGCCGCGCTGGCCGGCGTGATCCTGCGGATGCTGTCGCTGGGGCTGGGGGACGTGGAGGATTTCCCGTTCCTTGAACCGCCGGAACCGCGCGCGGTCGCCGACGGCTGGCAAACGCTCGTCGAACTCGGCGCGGTCGGTGATGCCGACAACGGCCGGCGGCGCACGCTGACCGCGACCGGCAGGCTGATGGCGCGGATGCCGATCGACGTCAAGCTGGCGCGGATGCTGGTCGCGGCCCACGCCCACGGCTGCCTGCGCGAAATGCTGGCGATCGCCAGCTTCCTCGGCATCCAGGACCCGCGCGAGCGCCCGGCCGACCAGCGCGCCGCCGCCGACAACGCGCATGCGCGGTTCGCCGACCCGCGTTCGGAATTCACCGGCATCCTCAAGTTGTGGGAAGCCTATCGCGCCGCGCACGAGGAACTGACGCAATCGCAGCTGCGCAAGTGGGCGGAGAAGCATTTCCTCGGCTTCCTGCGCCTGCGCGAATGGCGCGAACTGCATCGCCAGCTCAAGCTGGTGGTGGAGGAACTGGGCTGGGCGGTGGAGCAGGCGGAAACGGGAACGGCAAGCGAACAGCAGGAAAGCGGGAAGGCAGCCGAGCGGCGCTACGTGGCGCTGCATCGCGCGCTGATCGCCGGGCTGCCGACGCAGATCGGCAACCGGCAGCCGGGCGACAAGGCGAAGAAGGCGCCGGCGCAATACGACGGCCCGCGCGGGCGCAGGTTCCAGCTGTTCCCGGGTTCGGCGCTGGTGAAATCATCGAAGGCAGCGCCGCCGTGGGTGCTGTCGGCCACGTTGCTCGACACCGAGAAGGTCTGGGCGCTGACCAACGCCGCGATCGAGCCGGACTGGGCGATCGCCGAACTGCCGCACCTGCTGGCGCGCCGCCATTTCGACCCGCGCTGGTCGCGCGCGCAGGGGCGGGTGCTGGGCAACGAGCAGATCTCGCTGTTCGGGCTGGTGCTGGCGCCGAAGAAGCCGATCCATTACGGCGCGCTGTTCCCGGAAGAGTCGCGGCTGATCTTCGTGCACGACGCGCTGCTGACCGGCGAGATCGA
>JAKFDF010000095.1:0-7922 GCA_036676275.1 Lysobacter sp. | reverse complement strand
GCAGCCGGGCCAAGGGGACGCAGGTATTGCTGGACGCGTGGCGGCGCCATCCGGAATGGCCGCGCCTGACCGTGGTGCAATGCGCCAAGGGGGCAATCAAGGGTCCCCTCGCCGGGAATGTCGAATACTTGATCGGGCGCATGGACGATACGGCGCTGCGGCGCCTGCAGAACATGCATGCGTTCCATGTCTGTACCTCGGAAGTCGAGGGTTTCGGCCACTCGCTGATGGAGGCGATGTCGACCGGCGCGGTGGTGATCGCCACCGATGGCGCACCGATGAACGAGCTGGTGCGGCCCGACCGCGGCCTGCTGGTCCGGCCGGCACGCACCGAAACGCTCAATCTCGCGCCGCGATACCTGGTCGATGTCGCCGGGATCGAGGCGGCGGTCGAACAGGCCCTTGCCCTTGGCGACGAACGACTGTCCACGATGTCGGCCGCCGCCCGCCAGTACTACGTGCAGTCGGATGCGGGGTTCCGCGAGCGGCTGGTGGCGGCGCTGGCGCCGTGACCGGGGCGGCAGCGACGCGCAGCGTCAGTCCGCGCGCAGCAGCGCCCGCGCCCGGGCGAACGTCCGCAGCTTGAGCGCATCCATCCGCATTGCGGCTGGCCCCGCCATCCGGATCGCATGCAGCTTGTCGGCGGCGCGGTGCATCGAGGCCCGGTACAGGTTCTTCAACAGCCGTCGCGCCGGGATCGAATGCAGCAGCGCGGCGTCGCAGAGGTCGAAGTAGTCGAGCAGCTCCGCTTCCGCGAGCACGCGATGGAAATTGAAGAAGGAATGGAAGCCGAACGTCGGCACCGGCGGTTCGGCGGCTTCCCAGGAGAAGCGGCCGGCGACCTCCGGCGGCGCGAAGCGGACGCCGTGGTCGCGCTCCAGTTGCGGCCGGTAGCGGTCGCAGATGCAATGGTCCTCCGGATGCGTCACCGGTGTATGCATGGCCTGCAACGCATCGACCAGCCGCCGCGAACGCAGCGAAAACCCGCCGTTGCCCACCGCGGGCGTCTGCCCGGGCCAGGGGGCGCCGATGTAGTCGTACTCCAGGAAGCGCGGATCCCAGCGGCCGGTGTCGGTGATGAAGCCGTCCCACTGCACCACCAATGCATGGCTGCCGGAGAACCAATGCCCGAGTTCCCGGACCATGAACCGCGAGTAATCCGCGACGCTGGTGATCGCGCGGATCCGGACGTGCTCGACGGTGGCGTCGAGCAATGCGCTGGCGGCAATGTCAGGGGAAGGCACGGGTTGCCCGGACCCAAGCAGCCGGACCTCCTTGAACCGCGCCTGGCGCAGGCAACGGGCGAGCGCGTACAGCGCCAGTTGCGGGCGACGGGTTTCCACGCAGACCAGGCTCACGTCGCGCAGGTCGAGTTGGTCGGGCTGCATGGTCGCTCCGGTGCGATCGATGTCGTGGCCGGCGCTGCGTGTCAGGCGGCCGGGGCGTCCTTGACTGCTTCCAGTTCCCACAGCAGGTAAACGGTTCCGTCGAGCTCCTCGGCGGCCTTGCCGCGCAGGCGCCTGGACAGCGTGCGCAAGCCGCCGGCAACCCGCTTCAGGCCGGTGCGCGGCCTGCGGTTCTCGGGCGAGCTCGGAATCGTGCTGTAGGCGTCGCCGGGATGCGTCCATTGCACGCGCAACGCCCGGAAGCTGCCTTCGAACCCGTACATCCGCGCCAGCGGCGATTCGCCGCAGAAATACTCGTGGGTGCGGTCGGTGATGATGTTGACGTGGGTCGGGTCGGCGAAGGCCGCGGCGTACGGATACGCCGGGGTCAGCGCATAGAAGCGCCCGCCCGGCGCCAGCACCCGCCAGACCTCCTGCATCAGCTGCACGAACGGAAAGCGCGTGCCCTGGCCATCGGCGGTGGCGAGTATCCGCGGCACGTGCTCGATGAAATCGTAGGCCGAGACCGAACCGAAGCTGTTGTCGGCATGGGGAATCGGCTGCAGGCTGAGGTTGGCGACGCGGTAGTCGAAACCGGCCGAGCCTTGCAGCGCGCGCATGTCGATGCCCGACAGCTCGCGGCGCCCGTAGGGATTGCGCGGGAACTTGCCGCAGCCAAGATCGAGATGGCGCTCAAGGGGATTCATGCGGGCTCGGCCGGCAACGGGTGGTGGCGGGGATTGCCTGGAGCGGCCACCTGCGATGGGCGCGGGCGGGGCCGGACGGTCAATCGCGAGCCTGGGATGAACGCAACAAGCGGTACTTGTCGTACACGTAGCGTGCGTGGAGCGCATGGTAGCGGCGCGCCATTTCGCCGTCGAGGAAACCGCCGCGCAACAGGTAGTTCTTGATCCAGTAGGCGGCCGCATGCAGGGGCGCGGACAAGGCGCCGGCGTGCTTGCCGGCGGCATGGCGTTGCCTGGCCCACAGCCGCGCATAACGCTGCAGCTTCGCGGCGTATTCGTCGAACGAGCGCGCGGTGTCGTGCTCGATCCGCGCCGGGACCGCGGCCACGCGCCGGCCGGCCAGGCCGAGCTTCTCGTGCACCTCGGCGGGGAGGTAGCGCAGGTCCTGGCGGAACAGGCGCTCGACCGGTTCCCTGCCCCAGCCGCCGTGGTCCAGCGTGGAGCCGAGGAAGCGGGTGCGCCGCGGCAACCGCCAGGCGTCGGCGCGCTCGACCTCGCCGCTGGCGAACAGCGCGCGCAATTTCGGCACGGCCCCATCGTCGAGCCATTCGTCGGCATCCAGCAACAGGACCCAGGGCTGGGTGGCGCGCGCGATCGCGGCGTTCTTCTGGGCGGCGAAACCGAGCCACGGTTGCTGCTCGACGCGCGCGCCCGCGGCGATCGCGTTGGCCACGGTGTCGTCGCCGGACCCGGAGTCCAGCACCAGCACCTCGCGGCAGAGCACGGCGAGGCTGGCGACGCAGCGGGCGATGCGGTCGCCCTCGTCCTTCGCGATCACCACCCCGCTGAGCGGCGGCTTGCCGTTGGCTGCGTTCACCAGCGCAGTTTCCGGCGCGCGATGTCATGGCCGAGTTGCGCATGCAGCGCGCGCGCGCGCCCTTCGGGCAGGTAACGCAGGCGCAGCGGCGGCGACAGCGCGCCGGCGCCGGCGGTATCGAGCCACAGCGTGGCCATGCCCATGCCGCGATCCAGCGGCGATTGCGTGAGCTGCAGCGCCTGCAGCTTGTCCAGTTCGGCGAAGCGCCAGTGCCGCGACCACCAACCCTCGCGCCATGCGACCAGCATCCCGTCGCAGGCGTAACCGGCGCGGCGTGCGTGCTGCCGGGCGACGAACGCGGCCCACGGCAACCAGAGCAGGGCCAGCAGCCCCCCGGCCCCGAAGCGCCATCCCAACGCCACGCTCGCCAGCGCTGCCAGCAGCGCGCCGGGCAGGCACAGCCGCAGCCACGCCCGCGGATGCAGCGGCTGCCAGTGCGGCAGCGGCCAGGTCGCGCGCGGCAGCAGGTGGCGGACCAGGGCATCGCAGGCGCCGGGCGCGGCGATCGGCGCCAGCTCGCGCAACGCGCGCTGCTGGCCATGGTCCTCCGCGACCGCGGTGTCGATCTGCAGGCTGCGGCGCCCGAGCCAGCGATGCACCAGCCCTTCGCGCAGCGTCCAGGCCTGGATCCGGCGCCGCGAGGTGCTGGTGCGCAGCCGCGTCAGCAGGCCGCGCTCCACGGTCAAGCGACGCCCGTGTTCGTCGAGCCGGAAACCGAAGTACTGCAGCAGCGCCAGCGCGATCGAGAACAACCGCAGCAGCAGCAGGAAGGCCAGCAGCAGGCTGGCGCCGGCGAGCGCGAATTGCTCGATGCCGAAGTGCTGCTGCCCGGCCCAGCCGAACAGCGCCCGGCCCCAGCCTTCGAACAGGTTCGACAGCAATCGCGCATTGAACTGCGAGAGCGCGGCGAAACCGCCGCCGATCACGATCAGGCCGCGATTGGACACCAGCCCCAGGCGCAGGACTTCGGCGGGCGGCAGTTGCAGCAGCGTGGTGCCGGTTCCGGCATCGACGCCGGCAGCGGCATCGGCCTGCCCGGTCGCCGCGGCCGCGCCGCCGCGGCGCCGCACCAGCGTTTCCAGCGCCAGTGCGTCGGACAGGCGCAGCACCCGCATCTGCGCTTCGGGTTTCCTGCCGCCGGCCGATTCCAGCCGCACCTCGGCGACCCCGAACATCCGGTGCAGCAGCGACTGGTGCAGGGCGACGTTGTGGATCCGCGCGAACGGGATCTGCCGCAGGCTGCGATGCAGCACGCCGCTGCGCACCACCAGGCTGTCGGCCTCGATCCGGTAGCGGTAGGTCAGGTATTGCCAGATCGAGCCCAGCGCGAGCACGCCGACGCCGACCAGCGTCCACCACTGCCCGTCATCCTGGCCGCCGCTGCGTCCGAACAGCAGCAAGGCCAGCAGCGGGACGATGAACTGCTTGAGCTGCTGGATCAGCACGAACAGCCACGACAGCGGATGCAGCCGGCGTTCGGCGACCATGTCCGCGTGGTCGCTCATCGGCCGCATGCGATCCCGCGGCGATGCGCCTGCGGGCCGTCAGGGATCATCGGCGTCATCGTCGGGCTGGTGCGCGAGCCGGTCGCGCAGGCGCTCGGCATCGCCTGCGTCCAGGCCGCCGATGGACACCGCGCTGTGGCGCGTGCCCGCGGTATGGATCACCAGCGTCGCCAGGCCGTAACGCCGCTGCAGCGGGCCGCGCTTGAGGTCCAGGTGCTGCACGCGCGAGGCCGGTACCCGCGTTTCCGAGCGCCACAGGCGGCCGCGGCGCAGGTTGAAGCCGTCGCCGTCGAGCCGCCAGTGCGTGTGCTTCCAGTGCTTGTGGCCGAGCCAGGCGCCGAAGGCCGCGCCGAGCAGCGCCCCGGCGAGCACAAGGCGCCATGGCATCGCCAGTTCGAAGATTCCGGCCAGCACGGCCGGCACCAGCGCCGACGGGAGCCCCAACGCCAGCCCGTTGACGACGAACAGGCGCCGCGCGCGTGCCGGCAATGGCTGCCAGTGCGCGTGTCCGTCGTCGGCCGGGATGGCCTGCGCGGCTTCGGTCATCGTTGCCTCGCCATCAGTGCCGCTCCAGGTCGCGGTAGGGATTGCTTTCGCCGCTGCCCGGCGGGCGCAGGGTATAGCGCTTGTAGGTCCACTGGTATTGCGCCGGGTCGCGGCGGGCGATGCGCTCGACCGCGGCATTGAGCGCGGCGGCGCCGACCGCCGGGTCGCTGGCGGCGATTTCGACCGGGGCCGCTTCCACGCGCAGGGCGAAGGCCGGCGCGCCGGCTTGCGGCGCGATCCGCTCGCAGTACGCCAGCAGCACCACCGCCCCGGTGCGCGCGGCCAGTCGCGGCAACAGGGTCATGGTCAGCGCCGGCTTGCCGAAGAACGGCGCGAACACGCCGTCGCCGGCCTTGGGTTGCTGGTCGGGCAGGATCCCGACCACGCCGCCGCCCTGCAGCAGCTTGAACAGCTGCCGCACCGCGCTGCCTTCGGCGCGCACCTGGGTGACGCGGCCGCCGTCGTCGGCGCGCACCCGCTGCAGGAAGGCCTCGCCGACCGCCGATTCCGGCGGCCGGTACAGGATCGCCAGCGGCGTGCGCGTGGCCAGCCACTGGTTCAGCAATTCCCAGTTGCCGTAGTGCGGCGCGGCGACGATCACCCCGCGGCCCGCGGCGAGCGCGGCATCGAACAGTTCGACGCCATGCATTTCGCGCAGCAGCGCGAGGTTGTCGGCATGCGGACGGGTCCAGAAGCGCAGCGTCTCCAGCGCCTGGCGCGCGGTGCTGCGCAGGATCGCCAGGTGCAGCCGCGCGCCGGCTTCCGGCTCCAGCGCCGGGTACGCCAGCGCCAGGTTGCGCCGCGCCACCCGCGACTCGCGCGCATCCAGCGCGCGCCAGAGCACGGCGACGGCATCGCCGAGGCGGTTGCGCCAGTGCCACGGCAGGCGGCCGAAGGCGGCGGCGAGGGCATGCAGGAACCTGGCGGCGAACTCCGTCATCGCTGCCATTGTGCGTGGGAGCGGCTCCAGCCGCGAGCTTTGCCGGTTCGGCGCGCGTACGGAAAGCAAGCGGGTGACGCAGCGCGCGGCGGCGCGTTGGGATTTCGACCCAAGCCGGTCCAGTCCCTGCGCCCTCCTACAATGGGCGATGCTTTCGCTGATCCAGCGCGTCACCTCCGCCGCGGTCGTCGTCGGGGGCGAGACCGTGGGCGCGATCGGTCCCGGACTGCTGGCGCTGGTCGCGGTGGAACCCGGCGATGGTCCGGCGCAGGTCGCGCGGATGGCGCAGCGCCTGCTCGGCTATCGCCTGTTCGCGGACGAGCAAGGCCGCATGAACCGCTCCCTGGCGCAGACCGGCGGCGGCCTGCTGCTGGTGAGCCAGTTCACGCTGGCCGCGGACACGGCCTCGGGCATGCGCCCGGGTTTCAGCACTGCGGCTGCGCCGGTCGAAGCTGAACGGATCTTCGGCCAGTTGCTGCAAACCTGTCGGCAAATGCATGCGCCGGGGGTGGAAACCGGCCGCTTCGGTGCCCATATGGTCGTGAGCCTGGTCAACGACGGCCCGGTCACCTTCCTGCTGCGGAGTTGACCGGCTGCCGCAAGCGGTGTTTTGCCGCGTGCGGCGGCGCGTTTGGGCCGCACCTGAGGCGATTTGCCCCTGGCGCGGCGCGGCAATCCGGTCCAGTCCCGCCCCTGCTCGGTATAATGCAGGGTTCCCTACACCCTCTTCCCCGGTGGCACGCCTTTATGGCCAACGAACGTCAGGCCCCGCAATCCGACATCAAGCTTCTGATCAGCAAGGGCCTGGAACAGGGTTACCTGACCTATGCCGAAGTCAACGACCACCTGCCGGACGACATGGTCGATCCGGAGCAGATCGAAGACATCATCGGCATGATCAACGGCATGGGCATCGAGGTGCATGAAATCGCACCCGACGCCGAAACGCTGCTGCTCGCCGGCCAGTCCGGCAGCGGCCGCGAGGTCGACGACACCGCCGCGGAGGAGGCCGCCGCCACCCTGTCGGCGCTGGACGCCGAGGGCGGCCGCACCACCGATCCGGTGCGCATGTACATGCGCGAGATGGGCACGGTCGAGCTGCTGACCCGCGAGGGCGAGATCGCGATCGCCAAGCGCATCGAGGAAGGCCTCAACCAGATGCTGTCCTCGCTGGCCAGCTTCCCGTGGTCGATCAACCTGCTGCTCGAGGACTGGGAGCTGCACAAGGCCGGCAAGAAGCGCCTGGCCGAGCTCGTGGTCGGCTTCAACGACCTGATCGACGAGGTGCCCGTGCCGGTGCCGGCGCCCGCCGTCAGCGCCAAGGACGACGACGGCGACGACGAGGCCGAGGACGACGACACCACCGACGATGCCGAGGAAGCCGGCCCCACCGGCCCGGACCCGGTCGAAGTCGCCCGGCGCATGGAGGAGCTCGGCGCGCTGTACGCCAAGTTCCAGAAGTCCTATGCCAAGAACGGCGCCAGCGCCAAGCCGGCGCTGAAGTTGCGCGAGGAGATGGCCGAGCTGTTCATGACCTTGAAGCTGCCGCTGCCGCTGGTCGACACCCTGGTGCGCAAGCTGCGCGAGGTGCTGGGCCAGATCAAGGACCACGAGCGCCGCATCCTCGAGCTGTCCACGCGCGTGGCGAGGATGCCGCGCAAGGATTTCATCCGGGCCTGGGAAGGCAACCAGACCAACCTGCACTGGGTCGACGACGTCCTCAAGCGCAAGCAGAAGTGGTCCAGCGGCCTGCGCGACGTCAAGGACCAGATCATCGCCGAGCAGGAAGCCACCATCGCGCTGGAGAAGTCGATGATGGTCACGCTCGCCGAGACCAAGGACATCAGCCGCGCGATGGCGTACGGCGAAGCCAAGGCGCGCAAGGCCAAGAAGGAAATGGTCGAGGCCAACCTGCGCCTGGTGATCTCGATCGCCAAGAAGTACACCAACCGCGGCCTGCAGTTCCTCGACCTGATCCAGGAA